>DAOVRE010000108.1 GCA_030628305.1 Candidatus Heimdallarchaeota archaeon
AAATAATCGCTGTCAACCTGAGAATAGTAACTATCGATCAGATGACTGAAAAATGGTTAAAATCTTTAGATGGAAAAATAGATTTCTTAGAATTAAATGCTCATTGTAGACAAAAAGAAGTCCTATCAATAGGAGGAGGAGAAAGATTGCTCAGGGACCTAAAAAGGCTAGATTTGTTACTAACGAACATCTCAAAATTGTTACAAAAAACAGAATTAAGCATAAAAATTCGAGGGTGTTCAGTTGGAGATAAGAATACTTTGATTAAAATTTTAGAAAAACAACAAGTTAACTATATTCATATTGATTCTATGTTGAAAGGAGAAAATATTGCGGATATTCAATTATTAAGATCGTATTGTGATTCTACTGATATTCCAATTATTGGCAATAATTCAGTAAGATGTATAGAAGATATTAAAAAGATGATAAAGGTAGGAGCTACTGCTGTATCTGTAGCAAGACCACTTATTACACAGCCAAATTTTATCGCTGAGTTAATACAACAATTAGAAGGATAGAAAATGACAATTGGAATAGTAATCCCGTTTAGAGGAACTGACTTAGATAAAAGCCGTCTAAGAGAAGATATGGATGAAATTAGCGTCAAATATATTCTTAATAGGATGACTCAGCAAGTAATATTTGAAATTATGAAACTTGATAAGAATGTAAATTTGTATGTTCTATCAAAGAATAAAGTCTCTTTTGAAGGTAATTACCAAGTTGGTGAAGATCAAGGAAAGAATCTCAATGATTCTCTTCAAAAATTTACTTCAAAAATGAGTGAAGATATTATCATGATAATTATGGCAGATTTGCCCCTTATCAACAAATCTAGAATTAATGTTGTTCTGGAAACTGTAGAACAAGAAAAAAAAGTTGTCATAGCTCCTGCAGAAGATTATGGTACAAGTATATTATGCTTTAACCGAAATACTTCGTTTCCATTTTTCTATGGGAAAAAATCAGCAAAGAGATTGGCTAATTATCTCACTAAGACTAGTATCAATTATCAAGTTTTGGAATATGATTATTGTTATCAAGATATAGACACACTTAAAGATTTAATAAAACTAAATCAAAACAGCTCTCTACCTGAGTGGTTGAAAAGTTATTTTAAGGAAGTAATTTAATGAAAGAAAAAATCGAAAGGATTCAAAACGTTTTACGTAAACAAAAAATTGATGGGTGGGGTGTTTTCTGTCATCATTCTTATGATATACATCTCAAATATCTACTCGAAAATTGGTTTTCTGCACCCACGTTAGTTCTCATTACTAAAGAAGGAAAACCAAAAGTGATTGCCTCTAGAATGGAAGCTATGATGATTAATTCAGATATTTATGACGTTATTGAATACAAGAAAGGCTCTGAGTTACAAGAATTGCTAGAGAAGCAATTCAATTCAATTCCAAAGGGATCAAAGATAGCACTAAACTTTGTTGAAGGGCATGAAGTTTTCAAGAAGATGAATTATGATATTCTAACCAGTGGTTCATTTAAAGCTTTAACATCCTTAAATAAGGAACTTGAATACGTGTCAGCAGAAGAGATTATTTTTGATATAAGAGCAGTTAAGACAAATAAAGAGATTGAAAACCATCAAGAAGCAGCTAGATTGGCTGAAGAACTTATGGAAGAAGTTATTGAGCCAAGTATTAAACCAGGTATGAGGGAAAAGGAACTTAATGCGCTTATAGAATACGAATGCAATAAAAGGGGTGGTGTTGCTTTTGAAGCAATTGTTGCTTCAGGTTCAAATGCTGCTATTCCTCATCATAAAGCAGGAGAGAAGAAGATAGAAGAAAATAACGTTTTGCTCATAGACTATGGCGTATCATATAATCTTGCAAATTCAGACATAACACACACCTACTGGATAGGTAAAAAACCACCAGATAACATATTACGTGCATATGAGGCAGTCGATAAAGCGAAAGAAGCAGCTTTTAATAAAATAAAAGCAGGAGTTTTATCTTCAGATGTTGAAGACGTAGTACGAGCTAAGTTTGAAGAATATGGATATGATCACGAAAAACTCTTCATTCATTCTACAGGACATTCGTTAGGTCTTGAAACGCATGATATAGGGATAGGAATAGCTAAATCTACACCGGATAGACCAAGTAAACAACTTCTAGAAAACTCCATTATAACAGTAGAACCAGGTTTATACTTCCAAGGAGAGTTTGGGATAAGATTAGAAGATGATGTAGTTGTAAGAAAGGATGGAATTACCCGTTTATCATTTACCCCATCAGAAATGAAATGCCTTTGATTTCACTCTCTACTTTCTTTTTATTTTATTCAGTTTACTGAAGTCTCGCAAATCTCACAAGTAGAATATCCATGAGGTACTTCTGAACCACAGTTTTTACAAAAAATGCGTTCCTTCACTTGAGTTATTATTGGTACTTCATCTGCTATATCAGAAATTTCTATTTCACCTTTTGCAGCTTTCCAAAGTTTTGGACTTATAATACGACCAAGAAATGAACCAAAGAGGTTATTGCAAAGAAATAATATTCCGATCAAAACATAAACGAATAAGGATAGGAAATAGTTCTCTGAGGTTTCTGATAGACCGATCCCTTTAACTCCGAAAATCGTAAGAATTGACAACATAGTTGCACCCAATATAGTTACAATAATCAAACCTTCTGTTTTAAAGGCAAAAAAACCGACAATTATTCCAGCGGATAAACTAGTAATAATCAAAATAATATATCGATCCCATTGATCAAATGTTTCTATACTCGTGACAACAATATAAGAAAGGTAGGTCATTCCCGCACCTAGAGCAAGAGCTAAGAGGTCAAAACCTAATCTTTGCAGTTCTTTATTTAATCTCACTTGATATTCTAAGATTTCAAACTATATAATTATTATGACTTTTATTAAGCAGTTCTTCGTAATACTAGCGTGTGTTTACAATAATATTTCTGTTTAAGGAAACTTACAGGTATGCTTCATTAAGGTGAATTAATTGTCATGGAGATTATGGCTAAAATCAAAGCCAAAATCCGTTAATTTAGGTTTTTACGGAGAAGTAAATGCGGGAAAAACAACTCTCGCTAACAAAATTGGTTTGGATTGGGCGGATCAAGAAGTAGGAATAGTAAGTGAGATTCCTCATGAAACTAGAGACATTCAAAAATTGGAAAAAGTGAATTTCTCAGCTAATGGTACAAAATTGGATTTAACTTTAATAGATATGCCTGGAATAGCTACTTCTGTTAATCCAAAGGAATTTCTGAAACATGGTTTATCTGCAAGTGAAGCTATGCAAAGAGCAAAAGAAGCCACTAGAGGAATTATTGAAGCGATAAAGTATCTTGAACAAGTTGATGTAGCACTTGTTATAATTGATGCATCTAAATCGCCTTTTGACCAAGTGAATTTTACGATCATAGGGAATCTAGAGCATCAGAAAAAACCTTTCATTTTAGTACCAAATAAAATTGATTTAGTGGAAGCTGATGTAAGGCTTGTCAGAGATGCTTTTAGTCAATATCACGTTGTACCAGTTTCAGCTATTCAAGGCGATGGTATTGATGAACTTTATGATAAAATTGCTGAATTAGCTAAAAAGGTGAGGCGATAAACATGAAATATAGAGTAGACTTTGTTCCATATTCAGAAACCGATGACCTCACTGAAGATGAAAAAATTCGTTACATTCTTTCCAAAGTTATGAGGAATACCATACTTGTACTAGAGAATGGTTTGACACCTGCAGAAGAAATGAATCTTATTAGCAAAACTATGGGGAAAATCGATTTCAATGAGTTTATAGGTCTAAGGTTCTTCTCGTTTGATGGGGGAGATGATTTCAAACTTGCCAGGCTGTTTGGAAGAGGTTCAAAAAACAAGATTTTTACCGTTGTGGCCCCTAATGAAGCTGTAACAGTTCAAAAGGATAGACGCGGTATATTATCCATACGAATTAATGATTAGATTTCACTTATATCTTTCCCAAAATATCCAAAGCAAACTGAAAAGTTTCCTCAATAGAAACATCGGATCGAACAGTAAAAACAATCTCAGGACCGTACAGATTGAGCATATCTGTAAGGATTACTTCCATAATTTCAGCTTTAACGTTCTCTTCAATCTTTTCATCTGTATAACTTCTGTCCATCAACCTTTGGCGGAGAAGCCCTATGGAAGTCCTGAGAACTATACAAGAGGCAACATAAGCTGGGGGGAGTTCTACTACATGTCCGTCAAGGATAAGAGGATTTGAGGAAGAATTTTTTTCGATTAACTCTATTAATCTTGCATTCAGAAGATCATCATTCACTACATAACTATCTGTTTCATCATCAAAATATTCATATAAGTTCTCCTCTTTTACGAGTTTTCCAACCTCGATAAAAGAGTAACCTTCTTTTGAGAGGAGTTTGGAAAGTGTGGTTTTACCTGTTCCGGGAGTTCCAGTAATAATAACTGCCTGTTTCATTGAAAAATCCTTATTGAAAAAGAATAAAAGTATTCTGTAACAGGAACAGAATCAAAAAAGGAGTTTTGAGATAAGTGAATAACTTACCACAAATTTTATTTCAAAGCTTCATCGGAAAGTTTGCTCTTTCCTCTGAAAACTTTTATTATTTTCATTTTTTTTGCTTCGCCATTTCTTATTTTTTTGAAATTATCTCCTTGTCTCGATAACATAATTATAGTAATCCCAAAAAGCAGTAAAGCAAGACCTAGGTTGCATTCTGCCCAATCCATTAACATTACAGAAGGTAAGAACAAGGCGATTACCCCAACCAAGAATGTAACAACAATGTAGGTTATCGATGAATAACCAACAATTGTTATGATGATTGGCCAGAGAAGAATCCAGAATCCAAGAAGGATGGGATTCGCAAGTGCCATAGAAGCAATGACTACAGTGATACCCTTTCCACCATGTGAGAAGAGGTAAATGGGCCAGTTATGTCCAAGAATCGCACCAATTCCGCTTAAAGCTAAAGCAAAACAAGCTAATCTGTCATAAGGCCATACTGAGATGGACTCAGAATCTGTAAAATAGAAAGTCAATGTAATGAAGTAAGGGACAGCCATAGCGGTTAGAGATCTAGATACATCAAGGAAACCCGCAAATATTGCCCAAGGTGTAGATTTTGTTGCACGATAAACATTCCTACCTCCAACATTACCTGAACCAATTTCTCTCAAATCTTTACCAGTTTTTAGTTTAGTGACAATCCAACTGAAAGGGATAGAACCTATTAGATATGAGCTGACAAATACTAAAATATAAACAATTGAAATGTGCATGTTCTTGAAATTTCGCGGTTTAATAAAAAATTTTTGTGCGTATAACATATCTCAAAACCCTTTCAAGAAACAAATTTTTTAAACTGCTAGTTACCAAAATAACTATAATGTGCCCTGATATTTCAAGACATATTTTTAGAGCTTATGACATCAGAGGGTTATACAACATAGATATAACACCTCCAATTATGTATGAGATCGGTTTAGCATTTGGATCCTATGTGAAAGAAATGCTTAATGGGTCAGAGGTAGCAGTTGGTTATGATATCCGTCAATCAAGCGTTCCGATAGTTCACTCGTTTATATCAGGAGTGACAGCTGTAGGAATTAATGTTACTTTTGCGGGTACAACTGCATTTGGACAAGCACTATTTGCAGGTTGGTCTCTGCACAAAGATGTTATCGCATTTATAACCGCAAGCCATCTACCTCCTGAATGGAATGGCATCAAATTCTATCATGCAGATGGGGTTGGTTTTTCTGAGGAGGAATTAATGAAGATAAGAGATCGCACAATTAGTAAAAATTTCTCCATAAAAGGTTGGCAAGAAACAGGTCAAGTAAACAACTATAATGTATCTGAACCTTATTTAGAATTTTTTGAGAATAAATTCAGTTTCTCAAAGAAACTCAAAGTTGCTCTAGACTGTGGTGGTGGAAGCATGACTCTTTCAGCTCCAGAAGTGTTTACACGTCTTAATTTAGAAGTTGTTCCAATTTATTGTGATCCCGATCCTCTCTTCTCAGGAAGACCATCAGATCCCAAACCTGAGAATTTAACTAAGGTAATGGAAGCTGTAAAAGAACAAGATTGTGATTTTGGTGTTGCATTTGATGGAGATGGGGATAGAGCTGTTATTATTGATAATAAGGG
>DAOVRE010000182.1 GCA_030628305.1 Candidatus Heimdallarchaeota archaeon
CCTCAAAAATATTCCTCTCCTTCATTCAAAACCTTTTCTAGAGCACATATATCGAGTATTAAAAAACAATAGAAAAGAAGGGTAATTTTCCTCATCCAAAAAGATTGAGGAAATAGAAGAAATAAACAAAAACGGCGATGGGCAAAGTAGTGGAAAGTGCTGCAGAAATCCAATTCATTTTTCCAACCACACGCAAGCCAATTGTTGAATAAATTATCATGATAACCCACATAATAATCATCAGTATTTTGAAGACTAGCATAACGGGCGAGGTGTATAAATTCGTTACATAAGATGCAAATTCATCAAAGTTTATCCCACCTGTAGATCCTAAAGAACCAGAAGGTCCTATCAAAGTAAAAAGAATACCTAGAAATTCACCTATAACAATTGGTGTAATTGCATAGCCTATAATGGTTCGATATTGTTTCTTTGTTGTTTCAGATCCAAGCATATTAGCAAACTTTGACATTAGCCAAGTTCCGAGAACAAAAAGCAGTTTGTATATTATCCACACAATTAAGGGCATTAGAAGTAAAGTTACCAAAAACAGTATTAATCCCATAGAAAGTGAAATATGGAATTTTTCTGGATTTCCGATTACAACTATAAATGCATAATCAAGATTAGCTTTCAAAATAACTACATAATATCTGAGAGATAAGAATAACGAGAATAAAAGCAATAATATGTTTGTACCTTTGGATTCTGTAGCAACACCAAATTCTTCACTTGTTTTGAAAGGTCTTCTGAAAAAGGAATATATCCGAATAAATACTTCTTTAAGTTTAGGCTTGAATGAAAATTTCTTGAGCTCATATTCTAATAAACCAAATCCACAAAAAGGACAGACAGAATATTCTAATGGTACAGTCTCAGAACAACTTGGGCACTTTTGTGTACTCTCACTCATATGTTACTCATTTCTTTATATTCGGTTAGGTTTAATATTTCTTGTGGCTAGTTCATTAACTTTCACATATTTTCAACAAGAAAAATTATCTTAATACTCGGATTTATCACATTTTTCGCAATCTTTTTTGAAGAAAATACCCAATGAATATGAATGACACAACAGCTGGTAAGAAATAATATGTTATTGCGTTTGTTATCATTCCTTGTATGTCAATATTTGTTGAGGACAAGGAAATATTGAGATAGTAAGCCCCAAAAGATGTGAATGCGTTTAACAATATCCCACTTTCAACATCGTAACGAAACAGAGAATATTGTCCATAATAGTCCTCTACATTGAATTCATAGATATCAAGCGCGTAATCATCATCATTGATGGTTTGATTATAGTCTTCTATTAGAGTCATAGAAGTATTCGTATTTTCAATCATTTCTGTTATGCCTGTCCAATCTGAAGTATTTGCAAAGAAACCTCCGTTCCAAGGATAGACACTAAGTGCCAAAGCGCTTGCCACATCAATATTACGTATATTGTTGAAAGTGTAATTACCTAAAACTAGAACCCCTTCCATTTCATCTGCAGTATCATTGGTTATCTCATAAACAATCTTCTCGTTTTGACAGACAGACCAATTACCATAGTAATTACCAGGGGGCCAAGCACCATAAAAGAGATTTGTGGTTTCACTTGAATCTAGTATGGCATATTCAACCATATTTCCAGACTTAAGATTTAGATTTTGGTTTCCTGTAACTACTGAAGTTAAAATCATATTCAAAATGCAAAGAATAGCAACCACTTGAAATGTGGTGGACTTAAAAAATTTAACACTTGTTTTCATTAATATTTATAGTTAAAAATTTTTAATAAAGTTTTGTCTTACTTATAGCCATGGAAAGTGGCGGACCAGGCAGGACTTGAACCTGCGACCCCCAGCTGTCTTCAGAACATTTCTTCCGAAGGCTGGTGCCTTATCCGGACTAGACTACTGGCCCATATACTAATTCGAAATCTTTCTAACCTTTTTTAATTTTTGCTAAACCTTACAAATGAATTAGAAAATAATAGAAGTATAAAAATTAAAGGGGATTAGCTTTATCGAGGTATCCCGTTTTCAATCCATGAATTAAGCAATCTTTGGAATTCTTTCCTCTTCTTTAGAGTTTGAGTTTGATAAGAGTATATCTGAGACATAGCCAAACCACCTAGCTCAATATAAGCTTCATCCATATCACAGATTGCTGAAATTCTTGCTTTCCAGTTCTCATCTGTATCTGCTTGTTCTGCATAAGAAATAAAAAGACGTAATATTTTTTCTATTTTAGCAGGTACTTGGTTTCCTTCTGGTACAGGTTTGGAACTTACTGAAATCTTCTTGGGTTTGTCTTCCTCAACTGGTCTGACTTTAGGTGCAGATTCTGGCTTGGGTTCTGGTTGAGGAGCCGGCTTAGATTCTTTCGATGGAGTTGATACAGATTCTTCGATATCGCCAGGTTCTGCAAATAACTTTTCTTTGATAACAGGTTTTCTTAACACAGAACTAGGACTTTCCTTGGATTCGGTAGAAGACTGAGAAATTGGTTCTGAATCAGGAACAGTTGGTGCTGGAGTTGATGCAGCAGACGGAGATGAAGGCATTGATTCAGAGACAGGAGATTTTGCAGCAAAATTCACTTGATCAGGTGATATTGTTTCAGTGACAGAAACTGAGCTTGGAGTTGATGCAGTTTTAGGTTCACTTCTTTTAATGGGAGATTTGGCAATCATTTCTTTTGGAACCGAAATACCTAACTCATTTGGAATTTGATTTCCTTCTATTATGATGTCTAGACTCTTTTCCAGACCTTGAGCTAATGTGCGAAGTGAAGAATTCTCTGACGCAATTTCAAGAATCCTATCTTTTACAGTTTGACATCCGGCAGTCATTACACTAATTTTCTTTTTTAGGCTCTTATTTTCCTCGTCTAGTTTTCCTTCTTCTTCTACAGCTTCTGATTCAATAGTTTCGATAGAACCCATCAGAGCATGCATTTGTATCTTCAATTCTTCTCTTTCAGCATTGAAAAGATCATGTTCTAGTCTTGTATCCTCAATTTCTTTATCTAATTCTGTTTTTTCAGTTTGAAGCTCTTCTACCAGTTTTGACAAGTGATCAAGTTCTGATGTAAGCTCTTTTACTTTGTCATCAGATTGAGTATTAGACATTTTTTCTTGTAATTTCTCAAATAGTTTAATCCTGCGCATTGCTAATTGAGGAGAAATACTCTCTTTTTGCATGAAGTTTAAGATGTATTCTAAGTCGTGAATTTGAAGACCATATTTTTTCAATATGTCTTCCAAAGAAGCCGGATTTCCTGTCATAAACCTCATTAAATACTTATATATAAGATTTAATAAAGTTTAGTTCAGTGACGCCCACAAATTTGTATGGTCTCTTAGTCAAAAAGAGTAATCTACTACCCTGGATCAATTAATTTGACCCAATAATTTTCTTAAGCAAGATTTTTAAAGATACAGAAATTTAACGCTTCTTAAGTATCTGTTTTTTTCAAACAGGTATAATTTAGAAATTTAGAAATTATAGAGGTAAAAAAAATGACTGACAATAATACAGAAATAGAAATGGCTGACGACAGCAAAACAGGCATAACTATTATGATGGGAATACTTTCACTCATCATGGGTGTGATGGGAATAGTTCTCCACTATTTGTTTCAAATCCTCTTTTTTGAAGATATCATGGCTGCCGAAATCGCAGCAGGTAACCCCTGTGTGGTTTCAGCACCAATTTTCTTCCCACTATTTGCATATTGGTATTGTGGGAGGACTATTATGGATATTAGCTGGTATTGCATTTTTGCAAAAGAAGAAATGGGGCTATACAGCTGCCGTATTTGGAGTAGTTTTTTCATTAAAAGCTAGCTTCTGGCCCAATATTCCAGCAATGGAAAGTGGGGTAGTGTTTCCAGCCTGGTTTCTTATTTTTCTCCCTAACCTTGTGATGTATTTCGTACTTCTAAGGTCTATGAGAAATGAATCCTGGATAAAAATGCTATTTGGAATGCTCACAGGCATGACCTTCATTCTGAACTTTATTAATGGAATTGCTTTGACGACTAGGATGATCGAATTTTCCACCGATTTTGAAAAGGTTGGAATATTTATTCTTACCCAACGCCTAGGTATGATTGCTTCTATTTTATTCGGAATTGCCACCATTGGACTCTTCCTTGCCAAAAAGAAAGAATGGGTGAGAATTGTGGGTCTGTCAGGGGCAATCTTGAGTATGGCAGGCGGTTTTCCTTTGGCAATCCATTCCATGTTCTTCCTTGAGGCAAGTTTTAGTTTCTCACCGTAAGCAACAGCTGATTAACATCTTATTCAATCTTGCCAGAAGTCTATGAGTTGTCCCCCATTGCATGTTGAGGTGGTGATGGTTAATATCTCTCCAATTTTCTCCCATTTTTCTACGAGTTTATATAGGAAAGTGCTGATATATGGGTATTGCTTGGCGAAAACTCGCCATATTTATGGTTCGCAAGTGTTTGAACACTTGCCCCTCAGTTAATAAAG
>DAOVRE010000066.1 GCA_030628305.1 Candidatus Heimdallarchaeota archaeon
AACCTAAAACTGAGGAACCAGAACCTAGCAAAGATGATAAAAAAGAGGTCGAATAAAATGGGTGACAAATACATAATCAGTGAAATAGAAAAAGACCACATCCTTTCATTGCTTGAGCAAAAGAAAAGAATAGATGGAAGAACATTTGATGGTTTTCGAGAAATAAAAATCGAAACAAACTTTGTAGAAAAAGCAGAGGGTTCAGCAGTAATAACTATTGGAAATACCAAACTCATTGTTGGAGTCAAAGCTATATTAGGAACTCCATATCCAGATTCTCCTGAAAGTGGAGTAATAACAACTGGTGCTGAACTTTCACCAATAGCTTCACCTTACTTTGAAAGTGGACCTCCAAGCAATGCAGCCATTGAATTAGCTAGAGTTACTGATAGAACTATAAGAGAATCACATTGCGTTGATTTGTCAAAATTATGTGTAGTTCCTGAAAAACATGTTTGGATTCTTTTCATCGACTTCTACGTATTAAATCATGATGGCAATTTATTTGATGCAGCTGCATTAGGTGCAATGGCGGCTTTGGCAACAACAAAAATACCAAAAGTAAAAGTTCTTGAAGATGGCTCAATAGAGATATTAGAAGAAAAAGAACCAATAAAGATACATCATTATCCCGTTGCTGTAACCTGCTACAAAATTGATAATTACAAAATTTATGATCCAAATTTCAAAGAAGATCGTGTAAGTGATTCAAGAATCACAATTGGTTTTGATGAAGAAGATAGAATCGTAGCTTTGCAAAAAGGAAATCAAGGAACTTACAAACCTGCAGAGATTATGGAAATAGTCCGTGAATCTTTGAATGTATCGAAAGCTTTAAGGAAAGAGCTGATGAAATCGCTCTCGTAAATAAAAGGTGCGAATCATGGGTAAAACAAAGAAAGTGGGTTCAACTGGACGATATGGTACTCGATATGGTAGTACTATTAGAAAAAGAGTAAGACAGTTAGAGGAAAAAAGTAAAGCCGTCTATAAATGCCCAGTATGTAATATGAAGGCTCTAAAACGAGCAGGCTTAGGAATCTGGGAGTGCACCAAGTGTGGAGAAAAATTTGCAGGCGGAGCCTGGGAACCAAACACAAGTGCTGGAAGAAGTATCACAAGAAGAGTTACTCGTATTTCTGAAGCATTAAAAGAAGACTTCTAAACTCTTTCTCACTTTTACTATTTTATTTTTGTTTACAACGTTTACCTTTTAATTACTATGTACTTTTTTTTCTCAAATGACAAAGATCGGTTTCACTACATCACGTTCCCCTGCAAATAAAACTCGTTCATTTATACATGACATAGTTAGCATTGTCCCTCAGGCCTCAAGAGTAGCAAGAGGGTCAGCTACTCTGGTTTACACGATTAATGCAATGAAAATGAAAGGATATGAGACCGCCGTTATAGTTCACTCTGTTAAAGGAAACCCGAATTTTATTAGAATTTATGATTTAACTGACAAACCTAAAGAATTACCATTTGCCATAAAAATCAGAGGGTTAACACTTTCCAGAGAATATAGAAAAGAGAACAGTAAATCGAGACCAGTTTTTTCAATACTCATCTCCTCTTTAGAAAATTCGATTGAGAATGAAGTTCTTAGGAAGGTTTTTCGAATCACAAATATAAGTATTGGGGAGATTAAAGGAAAAAGCTATGTAACCCTATATGCCGATTATCTTGATCGAGACGAAGGATTAATTTTTCTTGAATTTCTGGACAATAATAACAAACAAGTAGGTCCTAGAATGAAAATAAGAATTGTTTCGAGAGAGGTAGAATGACATCACTATTGTAAATGTGAGAGAAAGATGAGTCTTCAGGCAATAAATTCAATTAGTATAACAGTGGAAATTCAGGTGTCAAATAGTCAGACATGTAATTTGCTTTATGAGGCTCTTGTATTAGAGTCAGGATATAATCCCAACGATAGATCGCAAGCTAATTTGACACTTGATAATAATCGCTTAATTTTAGAGATAAATGCTAAGGATCCTGTATCAGCTAGAGCTTCGATTAACTCGTTCATAAAATGGATAAACCTTTCACTTCAAATTATTTCAATGACAGAAAATGCAAATCAGTAGATTTGTTTTATTAATGAAGTCCATATCTGGCAGCGACAGAATTTGACAAAATTGAAAACTCGGCACGATTATCCAAAAAAGATAAAATGAGAGGGGTTAGCTTTATTATATGGGTTTAGAAAAACTAATCACAACAATCACAGAAGAATTGTCGGGAGAGAGAACAAAACGACTAACAGGAATACTATCACAATATCATAGAATCCAAGCAAGTAAAGAGTTTTTAGTAGCTTCTAAATTGATTTATAATAAACTAGAGGAGCTAGGAGATAATGAATGTCAAATTCATGAATATGTTGCTGATGGCACTAAGAGATATTATGAATGGCATGCACCACTCTCTTGGGATATTGAAGATGGAGAATTAATACAATTAGAACCAGAGAAGCAGGTTTTATGCCGATTTTCTGAAACTCCTGAAAGCATTTGTACTCATTCAAAGGATGTTGACTTTGAGGGAGAAGTTATCCACATTGGAAGTGCAAAACCAGAGGAGGTTGAAGGCAAGGAAATTGGTGGAAAAATAGTTCTCACAACCGGACGACCTCGAGCGATGATAGATCAGTTAAAGGAACTAGGAGCGATTGGTGTTATTGCTTATCCTACAGAAGAAAGAGCCCAAGGGCACTCTGAAATGATACAATATGTTGGGTTATGGCCAAATGCTGATAACAAGGAAATATCTACTTTTGGATTTTCTCTTTCGAGAAGGCAAGCCAGCAAATTGATTTTGCAAATCAATCAAAAGAAAAAAGTTATTGTTAAAGCAAAAATCAAGGCAAACCTCTATGAGGGAAACATGCATGTTTTGTCGACAAAAATAGAAGGAACTAAAAAGCCCAAGGAAGAAATTATTTTAATAGCTCATATTTGCCATCCAGCACCTTCAGCTAATGATAATGCTTCAGGCAGTGCTCTTTTGTTCGAAGTATATAGAACACTAAAATCTATGATAGATAAAGGGATAGTAGAAAAACCTCATAGAACAATTAGATTCTTATGGGTACCAGAATTCAGTGGTACCTTACCTTGGATCATAGAAAAGGAAAAGGAAGAGGGATTTTCCCCAATATTCTGTGTTAATCTAGATATGGTTGGAGAACATCCTGTTCATGTAGGTTATCCTTTCACATTTAACCAGTCAAGTATTTCAACGCCCTCTTATCTAAATGATATCATTACAGAGGTAATAGAACATGTTAAGGACAATCTTGCAGCAATTGAACAGGGCGGTTGGCAATTTCCATGGAATTACAGAATTGTTCCATACTCGGGGGGATCTGATCATATTCTTTTCAATGATGAGCCATTCCGTATCCCATCTGTAATGTTTGGTCACCCAGATACTTTTCATCATACTAATTTGGATACAATTGAAAAAGTTGATCAGACTACATTGAAGAGAGTTGGAATTACTACTTTAGCAACAACCATTGTTGGATCTAGTTTGGATAAGTATTCAGACATTATAGTAAAAGCTTATATCACTGGATATCAAAAAAGAAAAGCTAAACTCATAAATATGGTCTCAACAGAAGCCGAAAAAATTGAAAGTTTTCAAAAAAAGGAAAAAATGGTTTATAAATATATTATTATGGAAATTATCAAAAAATTCGTTGAAAATGAGAGTAAATCTATTAAATTAATGCACAAACAGTTTCAATTCTCAGATAGAAAGGCAATCGATTTTCTCAATAATGATTTAAAGTCACTTGTAGGCAATATTCAAGAGTATTTCCATGAGGTTTTTAATCAAGATATAGAATCAGAATATGACGATACATTTCAACAGATACCAAAAAGGAAATGGAAGGGACCAATTAACAGCTCAAAACTATATGAAACTATGAGCTTAAGCTTTAAATTGAAAAAATCATCACGGATATCTGATAAACAATTAACAAAACTGAAAGAATTCTTTACAAAATCAGCAGGAACATATGGAGGATTTATACTTGAAATCACTAATTTGATAGATAGTAAAAATACAAAACTCGATATACTTACATTACTAAGCTTGATAAATTGGAAAATAATAGAATTTCAAATCCTTGAGGATTTCTTGCTTTTACTTGAGTATCTTGGATATATTGTTTTTTGATTTTCCTTTCTTTTTTCTTCAATCTCTAACTCCGTAACAGAAAACTTCATTCTAGCCTTTAGCAATTATTTTATATGTATATAGTATAATAGTAGTTTGTAGATTCAAGATGCCAAAAGAAGATTTAAAGTCACTAGTTAATTCTGTGAATATGCTGAAAAACATGGTTGAAAGCATAGTTACAGCTGTACAAGAGAGATTCAAAGATTATGATAATGTTGTCGTAACCTTGAAAGAAAGGTTAGATAAGCTAGAATCTTCCAGTGGATCTGTTCCAACAACTCCTTCAGGAACAATCAGTTCTGATATAACAGCAAGAACAGAAACATTAGAAAAACGATTGGATACATTGAACGAGAGACTATTGTTTATTGAAACCGTCAAAGGTGAAGCAGTTGAAACGCCTCCAACACCTGAACCAGAAGCCAGGGAAGAAATTGAATCTGTTATCACAGAAGCACCTCCAACACCAGCACCAGTTCCAGAGATAATTGAAACTTTGAAGGACGTTGAGGAATCAATAGTGAAAGAGGAAAGTGTTGTTACTCAACCAACCAGAGATATGCCGTCAATACCAACACCAGGGGCAATTCCAACACCAGCACCAACACCTGAACCAGAAGGTACTATTGGAGTTCCAACACCTGTGGCTGAGGTGCCTGCGCCTACAACCACACCAGCGTCTCAGATTACTGAAGCTGTAGAAAGAGATGTTAGTCCCATTTCAAAACAAGTATCAGGGACAATTCCTACACCACCGTCGGCAGAAGAAGCAATTCAACCAGGAACGGGCATTCAACCTCCAGCACCAAAAACTGAAGAAGTGAAACCTACTGAAGAAGGAAAATCTGCTGAATTATTTGGAGAAGCTGTAAGTGGAGATAAAGCAGAGCTGCTCAAAGCTTTGAAAAAGCTGGAAGATTTGTAAATCATTGTCAACAGTAAATTTCAAATATAGACAACGAACGTTTGGCTAATGGTAAGTTCATTATTCGTTTACATAATAGCATTTACTGTTCCCTTATTTTTATCAGGAATAGGTTTTCCATTTTTCATCAAATTTATGCTTAATAAAGGGGTTTTTGGAATAGACATTCATAAGAAGGAGCAACCAAAAGTCGCAGAAATGGGGGGAATTGTCATAATTATCTCACTTATAATTAGTTCAGTGATAACAATTTTAGTTGTTGATGATTCGAATGTACAGCTAATGATTGGCATATTTTGCATAACAATAACAATCGCGGGAATCATAGGCATTATTGATGATTTTTTGACTTTAAATGCCATGCTAAAACCAGTTCTTTTGCTTATAGCTTCAGTTCCCATAATTGCTTCTACTTGGTTCAATACCGGACCATTATACAATCCTGAACCATTATTTCCATTAATAGGACAGACAAGATTGACTATAGTTTACCTTATACTTTTACCATTTGTCATAACGGTTCCTGCTAATGCAGTGAATATGATTGATGTTTTTAATGGGTCAATGGCTACAACTACAATCATTGTCCTAATTGCTACTTTTATTGCAAATTTAATCATATTCAATAGAGATTTTACTGCTTTAGATCCAACAAATATTTTTGTGCTAATGATAACGGGAGTTCTAATAGCTTTTCTAATTTATAATCGCTATCCAGCTCGAGTTTTTGGTGGTGATTCGAGTAGTCTAACAATTGGAGCTTCTTTAGGCGCTATCGCTGTTCTAGGTCGTCTTGAAATTGTAATAATAATAGCTATCATCCCATTTTTAATGAATTCCTTTGGAATAATTAGTAGTGTTAAAGGATTATTAGAGCGAAGAAAAATGGCTAGACCAACAAAGATGACGAAAGACTGGAAGATTGAATCAACGAATGATCAAAAAGCTCCAATCACATTAGTAGGGCTGGTAATACAAAAAGGTCCGTTACATGAAAAAGATATTGTAAAAAGTTTTGGAATTCTTACGGTTTTCAGTAGCATACTAGCAATAACAACAGCTATATTGATTAGAGTGGTGATTTAATGAGGTTACATATACTAACTCCAAAAATATATAGAATCCTTGGTCTTGAGTTATTTGTTTTCGGAACTTTCATAGGTATTTGTGCAATTATCGATGGATTAATTGTTGGAATTCCTGAGCATCTAAACCCCACAATTAACTTCATCATTAGTGCTTCCAAGGTACTTATTAGTATGATTTTGATAGCTATTTGGTTATATGTTTGGTACTATATTACAAAGCGACTTATGCTTAGTAAGGAGGACATAAAGGAAGCAAAGAAAATTAAGAGAGAAAAGAAACAAGCCAAAATACTATATAAGAAAGAGAAGAAAAAGAATGTTAAGACTTAGTTTCCAATAGATACAATCTCTTTTTTAGCATAAAATACTTCTTTGAAAACTCTAAGCTTGAAATTTCATAATCTTCAAACTGAGATTCAATTGCAAAAAGTTCGTTTTCTACGTTAAGAATTTCATCATCTAAATGTTTCTTCTTTTCTTGATTTAGAACCCTAGTTGTAATTTGTGAAGAACTCTTTGATTGTATATCGGCTAATTCTGTCTTCTTATTTTGTAAAATAATTGATAATTGTTCTTTCTGTGCAATTAAAGGATCAAGTTGATTCTCTGGTGCTTTCCACTTTGGTCCTGTTGTAATTTTTCTAGCAGGTACTTTTGAAAACAAACGGATTACCTCCACAATCACTTGGAATAGGTGATAACTAGGTCTCCATCTAGCAAGTACTCGCATTTCCAAAAAACCTTCAGTATTAATATTTGGATGGGTTATTGGCGTTAATATTTCAATTTCTGGTGGAGAATCAGGAAATGCATTTGGTAAACTTACCTCAACTTCTACAGGAATTTCTCCTTCATCAGAAATTGCTGAAACAAATCCTCTCCACTTTGTTAAATTCCCATCTATAGGTTCGAATGCATATGCTCGTTCCATAACAAGACTATATTCTTTAGCTAAGATACTATCTGGAATAGGCATTTAATTATTAACTCCTTTCGAAATATAATTGCGCAACGTCTTATTTATAGATTCGCTTTTGATTGCACTGAGAAAGTTATTTTCAATCCTTACACTTTTAAACGTAAAATGTTTTTTCGAAATTGATGACTCGTATCGCTGTAATTAATCAGGATAAATGTAGACCAGATAAATGTGGTCAAGTTTGTTACAAATACTGCCCTTCTGTAAGGGCTGGTAAAGAGACTATCACATTTGATCCTCCGAGTAACAAAGCGGTTATTCATGAATCTTTATGCTCTGGAATTGCTATATGTGTGAAAAAGTGCCCATTTCACTGTATCACCATAGTAAACTTGCCCGAGGATTTTGATAAGGAAGTTACGCACAGATACAGCATAAATGGTTTTAAACTACATCGATTACCTATGCCAAAAATTGGTCAAGTTATAGGGCTTGTGGGACAAAATGGTTCTGGAAAATCAACAACTTTGAATATTTTACAAGGAAACCTCAAACCAAATCTAGGAAGGTTTGATGATCCTCCTGACTGGGATGAGATTATAGAAAACTATAGAGGAACTGAGATTCAATCTTATTTCCAAAAACTTGCAGATAAAGAATTTTATAATGGACTCATATTTCATCGTGTGATAAAGGGATTTATGATACAAGGTGGATGCCCAAAAGGCGATGGCACAGGTGGCCCTGGTTATAACATAAAGGCAGAATTTAATACGCAAAAACACTCAAG
>DAOVRE010000228.1 GCA_030628305.1 Candidatus Heimdallarchaeota archaeon
ACGCAAATAATCCTACAGATTCTATTTATAGTTGGGTAAACTGGGAAAGTGAAACACTAGACCATACTTTCAATCTGTCCTATCTCAAACCTGAAACCTATTCAAATGAACAAATAGTTAACTTAAAAATCAACTGTAAATACATAAGAACGCTCCTTTCTCCATCGTTAACCTATCAGATTCTAGCTGGGACAAGAGTTGTTCATGAAGGGAGAATATTTTATTTTCAACAACCAATAATTCAGTTTACCCTTTCTACAAAATTCGTTTCTATCAGCTCTCAAGAGCAATTGTCACTCCGATTGTTTGGGGACCAGGAGAGCACAGGTATATTTAGTATTTTCAATTCGAGCGCTATCACTCTAGATTCATTGCCTGAATATAACAATGGGTGTTTCGAACGTTTGTTTGGCTCTAACATCGAGATCACTCCTCCTGCTTTTGGCATACTTAGCTTAAGTTTTACAGATTTCTTCAAGGTGACTAATTATTCAGTTGTTGACTTAACCATACAGTTTAACATCTTGTCAGAACATGAGGAAGCTTTTGATTATGTTATTATCTCACTTAAACTAAACAGTGGCAGCATATTGTACCTGAGGAAGGGTTATCAATCAACAATCAACGAAACAACGTTAGTCCTCCTTTACAGTGGAATTTATGAAGTCGAACTTTCTCTCTCCCTCTTTGGTATTCAATCACCTTTCAGCTTGCAGAATATCACATATCAATTCCTCCCTCATTTACATGAAACCCCAGTTACGTTCGTATTCAATTGGTACAACATAGACTGGATCTTAGCTATCTACGGTTTTCTCTTCCTTGTTTTTAATGAAAAGATTATCAACAGAAGAGGGATAAAAAGAAAAGGGAATAAAGAAAATTATGATCAAACGCCTCTAGAAGAGGAAGAGGAAGAAGAAAAGAAGAAGAAAGAAAGGAACAATTTCATCCTCCAGCTATTCGTTAGCATTAGTACATTTTGTGTGTTCGTTATTTTGCTCTACTTATTCCAGCTCTTTCATTGGTCTTTAGTTGCTTTAGCTATCCTATGCAGCTATTATCTTAGCACTTTGGTAGAAGAAGTTTCTTTTGAAAAAGGGAAAATCAAGAAGTGGTTGGTCAAACTCCGAGAGTTCTTTGATGAGGTAGAATCCTTTTATGATCTTTTTAGTAAAACAATTGAAACTCTTTCAAGGAAATCTAGGAAGCAAATGTGGAGAGCGGCTCTTATAGCTTTTATCATAGGTTCACTTGCAGTCAATGTAGGTTTATTGTTCTTCGTGGCAGATAAACTTCAGTTCATAACCGAAGAGCCTAACCTTTTCAGTTTCTTCTTTACAGATCTCTGGCAAGCTTACTATTT
Source organism: Candidatus Heimdallarchaeota archaeon (assembly GCA_030628305.1). The sequence continues at coordinate 1,367 of DAOVRE010000228.1, forward strand.
CCTTTATGCTTGTGTGATTGTATCCACTTTAGCTATCTACTATGCTATACATTTTGTTAGAACCATGGCTTTCGTCGAAGACAACCTTCGTAGGACGAGAACATTGGGAAATACTTCCATCCTTTTGCTTGCTGTTTCTATCTTATGCATCAACATAGTTATTCTTGGAACTATCCCTGATTTCTCTACTCTCTGGACCTTTTCCTCCCCTCTCCTTCTCTTAGGAGTAGTAAAAGCAAGTAATAACCTTGGGGAGGTTTTAGCAGAGGAAGAAAAGGATGACAAAACTACGAGGATCATCCCTCTAAAGGAATATCTGAGGAATGGGAAGGTATGGACTAATAAACGAGAGATGAGACAAGCGCTTAGTTATGGTATAACTACCAGAACAAGATGGTTGAAAGAAAAACATTCCTTACAGAAGAAGAAACTGAATGGAACGATAATATGGAACATAACTGAAGGGATACAGGTACCACTCACTAGATTAGCTGAACTAACCAAGCTAACAAAGAAAAGGACAGAGTTACTGCTTCTAGAGATACTCAATGAACAACCCAAACTAGGGAAATACTACAAAGAAGAACAGGTGTTTATCAAGGAAACTACAGATGATACTAGTGGTACAGTAAAGATGACAGAGGAAGAATCACCGCCAACTACAGAAAAAAAAGAAGAAAAGGGGGTAACCCAAGCCGCTAGACCTGCAACCTCAGTCAATAGTAAGATTCAGGAGATGTATAATGCTATAGAAGGAAGGGATGAGAAAACGAAAATACTTAGTTTACAAAATGAATTTAAGCTTACACCCAAAGAAGCAGACATATTTATTAGATTTCTTAACAAGGGTCTAGGCAAAGAAACTGACAATTTATCTGAGATGGATATCGAATTTCTTCAAAAAGCAATTAAGAAAATCTATAAGGAAAATGATGTTCTTCAAAGGAATTCTCAGACTAATTTACTTAGAGAGATATATGACGATTTAGAAGATAATTTACATGGATTTGATGATGTAATCTTATCTAAAATTTACAATAAATACAAAATAATATTTCTCGAATACAAAGGGGGAGATTATGTGGCAATCCATCCCTGGGACTATTTACCGAGACGTAATTACCATTTAAATCGAATAATGCTAAATAGAAACCAATTATCTGAATTTATACATAGTGGTGGTCTGAAAAACCATCCAAACAAAAATGTAAGTAGTATAGAGAATGAATCGGATTTCCCTCCGTTTATTCTCAAATTATTTTATGATAGAAATCGCCAATATCACGGAATTGGTAATGATTGGTTAATTAAATTGCGAAATAAGGTGTTTCATGTAGCAATGAATATGCTTGTAAAAAAAGGTCTTATTACAGAAAAAACAACACAGAGAATAATTAAAGGCTTATACGAGCAAAACGAAATTATTGGTCTAGCACAAAATGGTCATATTATAAGAAGCTCCCCTAAGGGAATCGTGAGCATTATTGATCATTCAGAGATTAAATTCAATGGCAATACAGTAAAAATCTCTTATCTGTTCTTCATGCCTAAATTTCTGCAAAGAAAGCAGAAAAACATTCTTACACTCCAAGGTTTTTCTGGAAAATTAAATGAAAATGAAAGAGAGATAAATGGTTTAATCATAAAAAAAGAGATTAAGAAAAGCCTCTCTGATGATGAAATTCTTGTTCTTTATGCAAAAATCAAAAGGGAATTTCTCAATAGTTTGTTTTCTAGTAAAAAATTGGATAATCTTCGTGATTTAGTTGATGGGAGGGGTTTCTTTGCATTAGAAACAATGGTTTCTACCAATCTACAAGAAAGAATATACGAATGGTTCGACAATTTCAACAAAAGAAGAGGTATAAGTTACTTTTATGATTATGCAAACCATTTCATTGTAGATTTTCTTCATCCAAATGATCTTAGAAAAATATTTAGCAAAGCAATAGAGGCAACTCTTTTTTCAAATATGACCAATTTGCTGATGGATCCTGATTACCTTTTTGATACAGAATCAGGGGAGTACATTCTCTCACGGGAATTGTATAGAAGAAAACCTTTCACTTTTTTCCTCTTCGAAGACAGTGATGATGAAAAACATTTTCCTCCCAGATTTAATTATTGGGATCATAAAATACCTCCAAATATTGGAATTGTACTTGTTAATGATAGAGAAGAATTTTTCTATCATAAACCTCTAACAGGTGGTTCCAAGTCAGCCAAAGTAATGGGAATAAAACTAGTAGAAGAAGACATCCTTCTAAACTTTCCATTTAGATGGGATAATTCCACCGATGGATTTATTTTCGGAAGACATTCTAAAGATAAAAATGAGTTTACTGAAGTGGGTATGGCATGGTCTTCTTGGTTAAAAGAAAATAATTTCAATCTTCCCAGAGGTCCTAGTGCAAAAATCCCTGATGAATCTGCTGTGGTGTTGCTACTTGAATGGATTAAAAGACTAAGTAAATTCAAGAAAGAAAGAATACTGGAAAATTCAGACTTTATTGAATTCTGTGAAAGAAACAAGTTGAAAATTAATCCTATGAATGGTTCTCTATTATCAGAAAAAAAG
>DAOVRE010000019.1 GCA_030628305.1 Candidatus Heimdallarchaeota archaeon
ACCACTACAGAAGTCGTCTCCACAGAAAGTACAGGTCATTCAAATCATCCTTCTCTTGCTGTCGATGCTGCTGGGAATGTGCATATAGCGTGGGGTGATCAGACTGCTTATGCTGGTGCTGGAACAGATTGGGATATTTTCTATAAACGCTGGGACACTTCTACCTCCACATGGACTACTACAGAAGTCGTCTCCACAGAAAGTACAGATGTATCTGCTAATCCTTCTCTTGCAGTTGATTCTACTGGTACTGTCCATATAGCTTGGCATGATCAAACTGATTATGCTGGAGCTGGAACAGAATTTGATATTTTCTATAAACGCTGGGAAGCTTCTACCTCTTTATGGACCACGACAGAAGTCGTCTCCACAGAAAGTACAGGTGATTCTAGTTATCCTTCTCTTGCTGTTTACCCTACTGGTACTATCCATGTAGCGTGGCATGATTTTACTAACTATGCTGGGGCTGGAATAGAATTTGATATTTTCTACAAACGCTGGGAAGCTTCTACCTCTTTATGGACCACGACAGAAGTCGTTTCCACGGAAAGTATAAGTGGTTCTGAAAATCCTTCTCTTGCTGTGGATTCTGCAGGGGATGTGCATGTAGCGTGGCAAGATGAAACTGATTATGCTGGGAGTGGAATAGATATTGATATCTTTTACAAATTTTTCGAAGGTCCTCTTGTTGCACCTGAACTAGCCTTTATTATCCCCAACCCTACTGATATTGACACTGTTTTTCTAGACTGGAATAATGTACTTAAGGCAACCACCTACTATGTTTATCGTTCTACCTCTTACATCTGGTCTGTGGAAGGACTCATCCCCCTTACTACTGTTTCTTCTAGTGACTATATTGATACTTTACTTGCTGAAGGATTCTACTACTACGTTATTGTAGCTGGAAACTTCTTAGGAAACAGCTCGCATTCTAATTGTCAATATGTCGAAGTGAAGTTTCCTGACCTTGACGCTCCTGAATTAGCTCCTCTTTTACCCAATCCTACAGATACAGATAGCATCAATTTAGCATGGGACAATATTGATGGAGCAACGGAATATTACATCTACAGATCTGCTTCCTATATCTGGTCAGTTGAAGGGTTAACTCCAATAGCTACTGTTGGCTCAACTTCCTATGTCGATACGCTTCCCTCAGAAGATATATACTTCTATGTGATTGTAGCAACTGACGGTGTACTAAACAGCACTCATTCGAACTGTGAATATGTTGAGTATAAAGTTCCTCATTTGAGAGAATTTAGTATTATATCTGGTCTGATACTTGGTGTTCTATTCATCTCTGTAGTTATTATGAAAACTCGTAAAAATAAATTAAAATGAACTAGTTTCATCTAGTTCTTACTTTTTTCTTCTTTTAGTTCGGATTAAAATCTATCTTAGTTTAAGTAAGAGTCAAGGATTAAGTCTATTAAGAAAGGGAAAATGCTTTTATTGTAAGCTCCCAATGTGAACAGTTTGAAAAATCTAGTTTGTTGTAAACAAGACTAGAAATAAAAAAAAGCTGATATTATGAAAAATAAAAAAAAGAAACTCTTTATGAGTTTAAGCATTCTCATTATGTTTTTTTTAGTAAGCTCTTCTTCTCTTAATAATCCTTCCTCAAAAGCTCTACTAGAAAAAGAACAAAATCAATACAAATTAGATTCCTTTGATCGTTCTACTTGGAAATGGAATACAACAGAAGTGGTTTCGACAGAACTTATTTGGAATTCTGCATATCCTTCTATTGCGGTCGACACATTTGAAAATGTGCATGTAGCATGGATTGATTGGACTGATTATGCTGGATCTGGAACAGATTCAGATATTTTCTACAGATGCTGGAATGCAACTACAAACTCATGGGAGCCAATAGTTGTCGTTTCCACCGAAAGTTCTGATACATCACTTAAAACTTCCATTGCTGCTGATTCTGCAGGGAATGTGCATATAGCATGGGAAGATATAACTGATTATGATAGTTGTGGAACAGATCGGGATATTTTCTATAAACGATGGGAAGCATCTAATGCATCTTGGACCACAACTGAAGTATTATCAACCGAAAGTACAAATCAATCTCGAGAACCTTCGCTTGCTGTCGACACTTTAGGGAATATACATATTGTTTGGGATGATGAGACAGATATTGCTGGTGCTGGTAATTTTAATACTGATATTTTCTACAAACGATGGAACGCTTCTTCCACTATATGGACAACGACAGAAGTCGTTTCGGCAGAAAGCGTATCTAATTCTTGGAAACCTTCTCTTGATACCGATTCAAAAGGAAATGTGCATGTAGCATGGCATGAATATACTAATTACGCTGGGAGTGGATATGATAATGATATTTTCTATAAGTATTGGAACTCATCTTCCACATCTTGGATAATAACAGAAGTTGCGTCCACAGAAAGTACAGGTGATTCATACTTTTCTTCTCTTGCTGTAGATTCTTTAGGCAATGTACAGTTAACATGGCAAGATTCAACAAATTTAGCCGGAGCTGGAACAGATCGGGATATTTTCTACAAATACAGGGACTTTTTAACATCTTCATGGACAACAACTGAAATTGTCTCCACAGAAAGTGCAAATGATTCTTCCCATCCCTCAATTGTAATAGATTCTGCAGGTGATGTGCATATTGCGTGGCATGACGATACTAATCTTGAAGGTAGTGGTGTAGATAGAGATGTATTCTATAAAAACTGGACTTCTTTATCATCTATAGGGACATACAATGAAATTATTTCTAAAGAGAGTACAGAACATTCTGAATATCCTTCGCTTGCAGTTGATTCTGTTGGTATTGTTCATATTGTTTGGCACGATGTTACTAATTATACTAGCGCTGGAACAGATAGAGATATTTTCTATAAACTTTTTGCAGGTCCTCCTATGGTTCCTTATTTATCCACGATTTTACCTAATCCTACCAATAGTACTACAATTTCTTTGTATTGGAATGATGTACCAGGTGCTTCATCATACTATATTTATCGTTCAACTGCTAATATCTTATCGGTTGAAGGTCTCACTCCTATTGGTAACACTGTCACATCTTCCTTTGTCGACATACTTCCAACAGAGGGAACATTTTACTATGTTATTGTTGCTACTAACTTTGCTGGCAACAGCACTCTTTCAAATTGTTGGAGTGTCGTGTATGCACTACCTGTTGTATACGAATTTGGTGCAATTTCAGGTCTGATGTTTGCTACCTTTGCCTTCTTGATTGTCATTCTGAGAACACGTAAGAAAAAACTAAAGTGGACTAGCCTTAACTAGTTCCTTTTTTTCTCATCTTTTGTCTTTAAAAACTATTTTAGAAAAAAAGAGAAGAGAATTGAAGATTCTATTACTTACGTCTTATTGAAACAGGATTCATTGTTTGTATGTAAAATCTGAAACTAAGTGGAAAAAGGGGGAAAATGCTTTTATTTCTATTACTTATTGTTCATAGTTAGAATAATTTCGTATAAATTATTATGAAATTGATTACTGAAAATGGTTATTACAATGAAAATTAAAAATGATAAAATCTTTATGAGTTTAAGCATTCTCATCATAGCTTCTTTGTTGAGTTTTTACTCTCTTAATGTATTTAATGAAATTTCTTTTGCAGTTTGAAATACTAATCTAGACAACACATTCTCTCTTGATGAATCTATCTGGGTGTGGACTACTACAATGGTTGTTTCTACTGCTAGCTCAGATGAATCACTGAATCCTAAAATTGCAACTGATTCTAATGATAACGTGCATTTTGTGTGGCAAGAACAAAATTATGCTGGAACAGGAGATGATTGGGATGTTTTTTACAAAAGCTGGAATGCTTCTACGTCTTTATGGACAACTACTGAACTAGTTTCTACAGGTAGCACTAGTCATTCTTACTTTCCTGCAATTGCAGTTGATACAGCAGGGAATGTCCACGTAGCTTGGCATGAAGAGAGTGATTATGATGATAGTGGTCCAGATAAGGATATTTTTTACCGGTATTGGAATGTTACAACTTCTACTTGGAATACTACAGAAGTTATTACTACAGAAAGTGCATCTACTTCTCTTAGACCTTCTTTAGCAGTTGATTCTAAAAGCAATGTTCATATTGCTTGGTGGGACTATACAAATTATGCAGAAGCCGGTTCAGGACCTCCAGATATCTTCTACAAATATTGGAATGCTTCCTTATCCATTTGGACAATAACAGAAGTTGTTTCAGTTAACAGTACATTTTGGGCTGAAAATCCTTCACTTGGTGTGGATGCAGCAGGGAATGTTTACATAGCCTGGCATGATTTCACAAATATTGTTTCAAGTGGAGAAGACTCGGACATCTTTTATAATTACAGGGATATTTCTACCTCTTCCTGGAATGACACTGAGCTAGTCTCTATAGGAAGTTCAGATGGTTCTGAATGTCCCTCGTTGACTGTAGATACAATAGGAAACGTACATATAGTATGGAATGAACATACTGATAATCTTCTTGGGAGTGGAACAGATCCAGATGTTTTCTATAGATATTGGAATGCTTCCACTAATTCATGGTCTACTTTAGATGTAGTAACAACAGAATCTGATGATCTTTCTATAGACCCTTCTATTGCAGTAGATTCTATTGGGAATGTACATGTTGCTTGGAAGCAGTGGTATGGGATTTATTATAGGTTCTGGGATTCTTACTCTTCTACTTGGACTCCAGTAGAACTGATTTCACCTGAGAGTAATGCGGATGAACAGGATCCTTCTCTCGCAGTAGATACCACAAGAAATGTCCATATTGCTTGGTCAGATAATACTGATTATGATTCTTCTGGTTCAGATCATGATATTTTTTACAAACAAACAACAGAACCTCCTATCTTTCCTGAAATAGTACTTAATCTACCTTTCACTCACAGAGCTATCTATCTTACAATTTTGGTTTTTGGTAGCTTTATTTTGCTTTTAATAATCAATAAACGTAATAAAAAACTGAAAAGAACTAGTTCAAACTAGTTCTTACTTTTTTTTAATTTTACATCTGTAATTTCGCTTTAATTTTCATATTTCAGTTTCTGTAAGGACCACAAGACGACATATTTTTCTCAATATCAACTACTGCCATTGATCGTGTAATATTCCTATAGCACAAAGATATCCACTAATAATCGCACCTGTGAAACCACCACCAGGAAATGTCCAGGATGAAGCGAAATAGAGATTCTCAATTGGTGATTTTTGTTTAACTCGGTTAGGTACAGCCTGCTCCAATGTTTGTGCATAACCATAAATTGAACCTTGTGGATTCAGTGTAAAATGTTCAACAGTTTTTGCTGTTGCAACTTCATAGTAATCAATTTCTTGTTTGATTCCTGGAACTACTCTTTCTAACCTGTCAAATAACATCTGTGCAACTTCTTCTTTCTTTTTATAATATTCTTCTTTTGTTAAATTTTCCCAAACTGATGTGTAATCGGTCATACATATAGAACCCACACCTTTTCCTTTTTGTGCCAACTGAGAGTCAATTTGACTATAATCAACGAAAGCAAAATTCTTAGAAGACAAATCCCCTTTCATACAACGACCCAAATCATTCTGGTTTTTCACTTTACTATCTAAGATAAATGTTGAGTAGCATTTGTTCCCTATTTCTTTTATTGGTTTCTTAAAGCCAATATATATCGAAAAGACTGAGCAAGAGTTTTTGAAATTCATCGTTTTTGTTTTTAAAACAGCTGCTTCATCTGAAGATAATAAATTATTCACAACATTGGGAATAGCAGCATTTGCAATGATTTTTTCAGCAAAACTTTTCTTTATCTCTATATTTTCACCCCTTGTTTTTCTATATTCAACCCCTATAGCTCGATTATTCTCAACTATAATCTTCTCAACTAGATGGTCAAGAAAAACTTCACCACCATTGTTTTGAATTACTTGAGAAAGATGGTCAGAGAGTTTCTGTGAACCTCCTTGTATATAATACGCTCCACCATTATAGTAGCTACTTTGAGCTGAACAATAGTAAAACATAGACATTGAGTAAGGATCATCATGGTAATAACCTAGATTAGCTAAAAGGACAAGTTTCAAATCGTCATTTTGGATAATTGTATCTAAGAAATTACCTAGAGTCATTCTTGGGTACTTTACAAGATTTGGATATAGAATTGGAACAAAAGGAAATATGAATAGTTGTTTCCATTTCTTTTTTGGAAAACTAAACATTTCTTTTGGAAGATTGGTAATTACATCGAAATATTTTTTTATTCCAGACTCTTCATCTGGAAAAACACTAACAAGTTTTTTTATAGCTTGGTTAACATTATGAGGAATAATAATATCTACTCGTTCATTTGTGAAACGATAGAATTCAGGAATTTCTAGAAACTTAACATTTTCGAAAACGTTTAAATCTTCAAAAATCTTTACTTTGAAATCATCTTCATGTAGTCCATCCATTTCATGAAGACCAACTTCTAGTGTGTATCCTTTCCTCTTGAATACTGTGGCACACCCTCCTGGAATATTGTGTTGCTCAATTAGAAGAACCTTTTTTCCCTCCTTAGCAAGCTTAGCTCCTGAAACGAGACCTCCAAGACCTGCACCGATTACTATTATATCATTTTTCATTAAGTTGAACATCCATTCAAATTATTTAAAGTGTCGCAAATTAATATGGAAAAGTTAAGTTCCAAATAGATGTTTGAAAATATATCTAAATCTAAATCTTGATCTTGATAAGAAATCTGAAAAGTGAAGAAAAATCCCTTAATCTAAAGTCAGTTCATTTTCTTTAACATTTTGATAGATTCCTCTCCCCATCCTACAACCGCGTCTGCAATTCGTATCCCCATTAATACACTTAATAAGAAATAAGGATGATCTTCGTGGTCTTTTAGAGTCAGCTTCAAATGTTTCTCGAAATTTTTTAACCCCACTTTCTTTTCCTTCATCACTTCAATTAATTCTAGAATCTTATTTTTCGAATCCTCAGCTGTTGTTGCACCTCCATAATATGTTTTGAGCAGCACTTCCTGCGTCATGTCAAACATATTATCCATTTCTCTTATGCTTGGTATTCCTGAAACCCATTTCCTCAGCTCTTCTTTACCTCTCTCAGTTATTGAATATATATTGCTTATACGACTTTTCTCCTCTATTTTTTTCTTTTTAACTAGCTTTTCTTCTTCAAGCTGTTTAAGCGTTGGATATATTTGGTTAAGACTCAAATCTGGCCAAAAAAACCTCAATCCTCTGAATTTGTAATACTTCCTTATATTGTATCCTGAGATTGATTCGTGCTTCAATATACCAAGTATTGCGAATTTGTTTTTATTTTCCTTTGCCACTCTAGGCACCACTATTCACCAAATTAATTTGTGATATAACTAGACAAACTACATATAAAAATATTTTTATAGCACTATACTTTATAATAAAGTAATAATAGTTTATAATAAAATATACCAATTATAAACTATAATAAAAATGAAAAATAGAAGTTTTAGAATAAAGGTGTGAAATATGGATGCAGTTTTAGAAAAAAAAGAAAGCGCAGTACAAATGAAAAGCGTGACAAAGAAAAAAGGAACTTCAAAAAGCAGAAAACTAGAAAAATAATAATATTAATAACCTTTCTGCTATTTCCAGTTATAGTATTTTATCTAAGTCCCTATCTCCCAATAAGGGGAGGAATAGAGGGTGTAATAGCTGGAAGTCTAATTACTTTTTCTGTATTGTTTGTAGGTTCACTTTTTTTAGGTAGGGCTTACTGTGGTTATGTTTGTCCTGCAGGCGGATTACAGAGTCTTTGTATAAGTATTAGCAGTAAAAAAACTAAGGGAAAATATTGGATTAAATGGCTGATTTGGATACCTTGGATTACAGTTGTAATTTTAATGCCTATACTAGTGGCAGAAAATGGAATTACAAAAGTTGACTTCCTTTATCAAACAAGAGAACATTATGGTATTTCGCTCATGGGACTACCAGGGTACATAATTTATTATGTTGTTTTAAGTATCATTGTTTCTTTAGCTTTTCTTGTAGGTAGAAGAGCTTTTTGTCACTATGGTTGTTGGATGGCTCCCTTTGTGATCATTGGTCGTAAAATCAGTAATGTCTTGCGATTACCTGCACTTCGTTTAAAAGCTGATGCAGACAAATGCATCGACTGTAAGCGTTGTAATAATGTGTGTCCTATGAGTCTTCCTGTTAACGAGCTAGTAAAGAGCGGTGATATGGAACATTCTGAATGCATATTATGCGGAAGTTGTATAGACAATTGCCCCAAGAATGCTATTAGTTACGTTTTCAGTACTCCTTCAAGGAGTAAATCAAAATAATGAGAAGAATGATAAAAATGAACAAAAGCAAGCGAATTAGTAATAATACACTTATTGTCATTATCGGTCTAGCAACTAGTGTTATGTGGATTTTCATGGGACTTGATTTTGGTTTTGCATTCGGTCCTTTAGACATGGTATGTGAAATATTAACATTAGGAGGATATAGACATACTATAATGACACTACTAGCTCTAATCTTGATTCCCCTATGTGCTATAGAGAACAAATGGGGGTTATTGGGAGCTATGGTTTTAGGAATATTAATTGTTACACTATCAATGACACATGTTATTTACATGTTGATAGCTAGTCCTACAGGATATGAGAAACAGTTATTTGGTCCTATTGCATGGTCGATAATTCAAATACCAATAGTAGTATTCAGTGCTAAATCAAGAAAAGAAGTTATTAATACACCAACTTAAAAAAGCGAAAGCCTAGTTCAAATTTTCTTCTTTTTCTTCTTTTTAATTAATTTCCCAAGCTTATGCCGTTTTAATAATTAACTAGATTCTCTTAGATATTCACATATGCTATAGTAGGTTGTCTCTTCAAAATCCTTTGGTGATTCAATTTTACATTATGGAATTCATAATCCTCTCCAGATGAATTGACCCTTCATTGAACCAACAAATTTTCTGTTTTTAACTAGGAATTCTCCTCTGATAATGGTTGATTCAACCATTCCAGTAGTTATCATATTTTCATATGGGTTATTATCTGATTGCGAATGACCTGAATCAATATATAGCACCTTTACAGGATCAAATATAACAAAATCTGCATCAGATCCAACTTGTATTATACCTTTCTTTGGAAACAGTTTATGAATCTTCGCTGGATTTAGTGTAAATTTATCTATAATCTCATCACCAAAAAGGTGAAACATAAGTGAAAAACTATATTACAAACTTCCAAGCCCTTTAGGGACTTGACTCGGTTTTGCGTATATTAATTTCACTTCTTTTACAGAACTCTTTGTTTTAATAGCTGGATGTTCTCCTCTCACTAGCTGCCAATTTTTAATTTTATATCCTAAATAGAATGGATTAGCTATTATCCCTATAAGTCTAAAAAACAATTTAAATAAGAAAGGCGTTTATTCTAATTGTGAAAGTGTTCAATTAACTGAAATTGACAAAGATTTAGAAAATAGAGAGGTTACAAAACCAACTCCTAAACCAGATGAAGTATTCATTAGAGTTAAAGCAGCGGGTATTTGTCATTCTGACGTTCATTATAGAGATGGCGATTTAACTAAGAATTTCGGGAAGTTATAGAAAAAAGTTTTAATTCTATGAAATAATGTTAATATGTTTTACATTGGTGATAAAAAATGTCTTTCTCTTTTCAAGAGGAATTGGAAAAAATCGAAAAAGCTATCGTTAAAGGAGAGTATCATGAATCTCTAGAAAAGTTAGATAAACTCTTACAAATAAAGGAAATTACAGTAAAGGAGCATGTTAAAGCAAAAATCCTTCAAACAAGGATTCTTTTTTTTCTAGGAATCTTTGAATGGAGAAATAGTTATTTTGAACAAGGACTAATAATTATTAAAGATGCAGTTGAAAAAAGCCAATCAATCAATAATAATCTATTATTATTTGATTCTTTATACTGGAAAATATATTGTTCTGCTAGAAAATCAGCTGAAAAATTAGAAATATTACTAAGACTTGAATCTTTAGTAGAAGATATAAGAAAAGATTACCCTTCAGAATACAAGCGGAAACAAGCGTTTTTTCTTGGAGTAAAAGCATATGAATCAAATTGGAAAATCTCAATTGGGGAAGAGGTTGCTAAAGATCATAAAGAGAAAAGTATCAAATTGTTTGTTCAAAGTTATGAGATTTTTAAAGAGATTGATGATAAAGAACATATGCTTATTCTCATGAGTGCAATAATTTATTCATATGGATTAGAAGCTAAATATGATTTACTTCTTGAATACTTGAAAAAAGCACTCAAAACAGCTGAACAGATAGATAATAAATATTTTATAGCGTTCTTTACTTACACACTATCTACAGAGTTTTATTGGCCCAGAGGAGAGCTAGAGCTCTTTTTAGAATTTCTTAACAAAGCCCGAAGAATCTATGAAGAATTAGATAACAGAAGAGCTATTGCTCAAAGCGATAATGTGCTTGGAATATATTACATTGAAAAAGGAGAGATGGAACGAGCCGCAGAATATTACAAAAAAGCGCTCAAATTCTTCGAAGAAAGTGGAGAACCAGATATGATATCAGCACTGTTAAATAATCTAGGACTTATTTTTTCTACTAAAGGAGATTATGCAAAAGCGTTAGAATATCTTTCTAAAGCTTATGAAATAAGCATGAAGGAAAAAAATTTGCCGCGAGCTTTTAGTCAACAATTGAATGTAGCACGTATACATTCTTTGAAAGGAGAGTTGGATAAAGCGTTAGAGCTCCAAAAAGAATGTCTTGAATATTATGAGAAGATAGGTGATCTACCAAGAATCTCTTTTTCTCTCTTATCTCTTGGTTTAACATATCAAAGTAAAGGAATGAATGAAAAAGCTATGGAGTGTTTTAAGCGTAACTTACATTTTAATGAAAAGATAGGAAATAAATTAACACTAGCAAGAAGCCTTTCACAACTTATTGTTCTCTTAATCGAAATAGGGAATAGAAATGAAGCATTGAAGTATTTTAAGCAGCTTAAAACCATAAATAGTGAGTTAATAAATACAGCTATTAACCAGTTTTACAGATTCTCTGATGCCGTAATTTTGAAATCAAATTCAGATATCAGAGACAGGATCAAAGCAGAGACATTATTAGAACAGCTTCTTGAAGAAGAACTGGTTATAGGTATGGATTTAACTTCAGTTATTATTTATTTAACAGAAGTGCTGATTGAAGAATTCAAAAGAACTGAAGATTCGAAAATTAAGGCAAAAATCAATCAAAATATCGATAGATTACGTGAAATGGCTGTATCCAGTAATGCTCATTCTCTGATAACTGAAGTGTTATTCCTTAAAGCTCAAATTGCTTTTATTACTTTAAATTTAGAAAAAGCTAACCATATACTCTCACAAGCAAGAGATTTAGCAGAAGAGAAAGGATTAGAAAGTCAAAAAATAAAGATCATAAAAACTCAAGAAATATTTAAAGAAGGCATTATAAAACTAGAAGAAAAGAAAGATAAAACTGTAACAATTTCTGAAAGGATGGAAATTTTACATTTTAATGGAAAGCTAAAGGATATTAAGGAAATAAATACACTGGAAAAACAAATAAATGCAGCAGAAACGATCCAGAAACTCCTGAAAATCAAAATATAAAATAATGTCTTATTGAATTATTATCTTTTAATGAACTGCCCTCTCCTAATACCTGAAAATTGCCTATCCTCTACAAGGAATTCTCCTCTTAATATTGTCGATTCTACTACTCCTTTAATTTTCATACCTTCATAAGGACTATAATCAGAACTTGAGTGACCAGAATCGATAATTAACTCTTTTCTAGGATCAAAAATTACAAAATCTGCATCAGATCCCACTTGAATTATACCTTTCTTAGGATAGAGATTATGAATCTTTGCTGGATTTAGTGTGAACTTATCTATGATTTTGTTACCAAAAAGATGAAACATGAGAGAAAAACTAAATTCCAAACTCCCTAGTCCTTTCGGTACCTTACTTGCTTTCTTATAACGCATTTTCTCCTCTTTAGTAAAAGGACAATGATCAGTGCCTATAGTATGGAT
>DAOVRE010000237.1 GCA_030628305.1 Candidatus Heimdallarchaeota archaeon
ATGTAACCATTATGCATCCAATACTTTGCAAAGGGTTTACCTGTAAGAGCTTCCGATTGTGCTATTTCATTTTCGTGATGAGGGAAGATAAGATCTTGGCCTCCACTGTGGATGTCTATGGTGTCTCCTAAATATTCCATAGACATTTGTGAACATTCTATTGCCCAACCAGGTCTTCCTTCTCCCCATGGTGATGGCCAATATGGTTCCCCTGGCTTCTTAGCCTTCCACAAGGCAAAATCTGCTGCAAACCTCTTTTTTGGATTTTCTGTGTCTCCTGTTCCTTCTTTAAGGATATTCTCAATTTTTTGGTTGGATAGTTTTCCATACTCTTCGAATTTCCTAACATCATAGTATACATCTCCCTTGCTTTCGTATGCATACCCCTTCTTTTCTAATTTTTGGATGAATTCTATCATTTGGTTAATGTGTAACATAGCTCTTGGATTAATCGTAGCCTCTTTTAGATTTAACGCACTCATATCTCTTCGGAATCCTCGTAAATACTCTTCCGCAACTTCTAATACCGACCTTTTCTCATTTGTTGCGACTTCTATCATTCTATCTTCAATATCTGTGAAGTTCATGATATAGCGAACTTTGTATCCTCGGTATTCAAGGTAACGGCGGATTATATCGAAAGCTACCGCTGATCTTGCGTGACCTAGATGCATCAATCCATTTACTGTAGGTCCACAATTGTACCAGCGTACAACACCCGGTTCAATTGTCTCAAATTCTTCCAATTGTCTCGAGAGTGTATTGTAAATCTTAATCATAAGTCAACATCAAAACTTGCTTAAAAAAGCGTTTCGCTTCCTCAGAAGTTAATTTTTTTTGACTTCATGCAAAATTGTACGTCTAAAAAAATATATACTACCTTACTTATCTGCAAACGACAATAATGACTATATTAGTTACTGGTACAACTAGTGCCGTTGGGTATTTTATTGCTGAAGAAGTAGCTTTGGAAAACAAGAAAGCAAATATCAAAATCCTCATTCGTTCTGATGAACCACCTGAACATCTTAAGAAGATGGGTTTTTCTTTTGTTAAAGGAGATTTGACAGACAAACTATCGCTTGAGACAGCTCTTGAGGGTGTGGATATTGTTTACCATGCTGCAGGTGAGGCAAGAGAAAATGTACCTGATGATCTCTATTATACTGTGAACCAACTAGGTACAAGAAATCTGCTTGAAGCATTTGTGAAAAATGGTGGTAAGAAGTTTTTACATATCAGCACTGTTGGTGTTTTTGGTTACCAAACCTATAAAGAACCTATCAAGGAAGATTATCCTAAGAAAGGTTCTAATCCCTATCATCTTAGCAAATGGTTTGCTGAACAAGAGGTTTTCAAACAAGCAAAAGAGCACAATTTCTTTGCTAGTGCTGTTCGTCCTCCTTATATTATTGGTCCAAGAGATAGGCAAATGACTCCCAAACTTTTCGATTTCCTTCTCAATGATAAGAAAATACCTTTAATCAAGGGTGGGAAAGCTCTTCTCTCTTTCGTCCATCATCGCGATGTAGCTCAAGCTCTTATTGCTTGTAGCAAAGAAGTAAAGGCAAATGGAGAGGCATTTAATATTGCAGGTTCGTCTTCTTCAGTAAAAGAGATTTTCGAAATGCTTGGACGGGTTTGTAATAAAGAACCCAACTTTCTCAAAATAGGTTTTGGCACAGCATATGTCTTAGCAATACTAAGTGAATTTATAGCTAAGATAACCAAATCCAAACCCAAAATTACAAGAAGAAGAGTCCATCAGTTTTCAACAACCAGAACATACGATATCTCAAAACTAGAGAAAATTGTAGGTTTCAAGCCCAAGTTTGGACTCAAGGAAATGTTTGAGGATGCTTACAGTTGGATGAAAGAGGAAAAAATGGTTTAATTAGCCGGGTAATTGCAAGCAAATCTTTTCGGGTTATAAGGAATGTCGCCGCAATAGTGGTTACCCTATGCCTTCTAGCTTATCTCATATATTATGTAAACCCTAAAACATTCGCAGAAACGATTATACAAATTGATCCTTGGATATTACTTGTAGCATTTTTTATCTCCATCCTAATGATTCTCATCAAGGTTATTCGATGGAAGTATATTCTCGGGAAACTAGACATTAACATCAGTTTTTGGAAGACTCTTCAGCTTATTTTCATAGGTTCTTTTGGTGCTTCAGTGACTCCAGCAAAAATTGGTGATGTTCTTAGAGCCCTTTATCTTTCAAAATGGACAGATACAAAAGAATCATCTAGCGTTTTCAGTGTAATCCTTGATCGTGTAATGGACTTGATAAGTATAGGTGTTTTCAGTATCATTGCTTTACCTTTCTATTTTGTTGGATTAGGGAACATAATCAAATGGGGAATTGCAGGAGGGTTGGCTATTGTTGCTATTATTGTCTTTTTTACATTTAATAAAAGAATAATCAAGAAAATTGTTTTTCTGCTTGTGAGATTAAGGAGAAAGAAAAACATTGAAGTAGAAGAGACTGAACCAAAAGCAATAAAGTACATTGAGGGTTATTACTCCCATCTTAGTTCCTTTAATTTGCGAAGCTATTCCATCCTTTCATTTCTTTCTTTCAGTTTCTGGGTTCTGTTAGGCACTCAAGTGAGTTTGCTTATCTTTTCTTTGAGTTCAACAGTAATGAGTTTTCAGAACACTCTAACAATAATTGGCATTATGGCTATAGCAGCTATCGTTTCTTTACTGCCAATTAGCTTGAGTGGCATTGGTATCAGAGATTTTACAATTACTTTCTTAGTATACTATAGTTTATTGATACAATCGGAATATGCTTTTAGCGCTTCAATCATCCAAACTGCATTCAACATGTTGATACCCGCACTGATTGGGGGAATATTTGTGCTTATTATAAGAAGGAAAAAGAAACAAAACTATGAATTTTAGCTCTTTTGTTCAATCTTCTTTCGCTTATTTTCATGCACTTTCTTTATACTATAAAGTGAAGAAGCGGTTGTTTTTTGTCTTACAATGAGTTCAGCGAGAAAACCCGTAAAGAGAAACTGAAAGCCTGCAACACCAAGAAGAATTGTTAGAAGAAGCAGTGGTCTTGTGCCTATATCCTCACCATAAGCATATTTTACGACTAACAAGTATATTCCAGAAGCAAGGGCGAGAAGTATTGAAAAGACCCCCATGCTAGAGAATAAGTGCATGGGGCGATGCCCATATCTGAAAAGAAACCGAAAAGTAATAAGATCTGAGAACCCTGTGAATATTCTCTTAACGCCATATTTTGATTTCCCGCTATGCCTTCTACGATGGTTAACTTTTACTTCAACAAACTTGAAACCTCTATTGAGAAGGATAGCTGGGATATATCTGTGATCTCCTCCAAGGAGAACAATTTCTGAAATAGCTTCTTTTCGATAAACACGAAGCATACAATCGTTGTCATGCAGATTGACTTTATTGAATGCACGGTTAAGTTGGTTGTAAATCCAAGAAGGTAGTTTTTTGAAAAGAAAAGAATCTTTTCTATTGTATCTCCACCCACATACAACATCTATGTCTTCTGTTAGCTTCTCAAGGAGAAGTGGTATGTTCTGTGGGTCATCTTGTCCGTCTCCGTCAAGTGTTATGATAATGTCTCCCGCTGCTAATCTAAAACCTGCGACAAGTGCTGCACTTTTCTCAAATCGTTTCCGTAACTGTATAATTTTCAAATTCCTCTCTCCTTCTACCAACAATGAACAGAGATTTGCTAGTGTGTTGTCAGTTGATCCATCGTCAATG
>DAOVRE010000232.1 GCA_030628305.1 Candidatus Heimdallarchaeota archaeon
GACTCTCTAGAGTTTTATGCCTACGATTTAGATCTAGCAATTGAGTACGTAGAAGCCGCAGGCTATACTGTCATAGTACCAGTTCCAACCGCAACAGGTATTGCAGGTTTAGTATTCCTATCATTCTTAGGACTAGCAGCACTTATTGGGTTCAAAAAATACAAGAAATAAAGAAACTTTTTTTCTTTTTTCCTTTTTTTATTTTAGCTTTCAAATAGTTTTGAATATACTTAGTTTTGTTTTACAATATGGGCATCTACCTTTTTTGCTTACCCATAATACAAGGTGGTCATAATGAAAGAGATGCTCACAAAATGGACATTCAATACCATTTTCGTAAACCTGTTGAAAACAGACCATGCATTTATACTTAGCTTCCTGGCTTTCAATAAGCTGTTTGCCTTTGCTCTGTACCTTTTTGAAGAAACGTGCTGTTTTGGAAAGATTGTCAGCAACCACTATGCTTTCTTCATCAATTTTTGGTGGTTCGCTACTATCCTGTTTTTCAGTAACAGCAACAGAGGCATTAGTTTTCAAATAAGCTACATAATCACTCAGAATTCCTTTATTTATTTGTGGATCACCTACAACAATGAGCTTCTTCTTTGCTCTTGTTATGGCTACGTTTAATCTTCTTTCATCTCCAAATCCTCTACTTCCACTCGACTGAGATTCGGTTAAGGATAGAACAATTAATTCCCTATCACTTCCCTGAAACCGATCAACTGTATCAGTTGTGAGATTTGGTGGAAGATATCTCCTCATTTCTCCAACTTGTCCTCTATAAGGACCAATTATTCCCATTTGATTGATATTCAAACCAAGTTTCAAGAAATTTTTCACGATCAATCCAACTGATTCAGCTTCTTTTTTGTTAATTTTCTTATCGTGGTAAAACGTTCCTCTTACAGGAACATAAACTAAGGGCGTTTTGGGGTCATAAATTTCTGGAGAGTCTAATTGAGAGTAATCTCCTGTGAAATTGCTTAAGTCAAGAAGATTTTGTAATTTTACCAAGTTATCAAATGATTTCAGTTTTCCTTCATAGAATTTTTCATTGGAAAAATCTACAAGCTTCTCATTCATACGAAACTGATGAGTTAATAGATGAATAGACTCTGGGTAAACCTTAGCCAATCTCTCGAATAATGAAACACTTAACCCTTCAGCCTGAGCTTTTTTGCTTTGTACAACTGGAGGCAATTGTTTATGATCCCCTACAAGAATAAACCTATCACCTTCCATTAGAGCTGATAGTACAGTTGGTTCTGTCATCTGACTTGCTTCATCAATTATGATTGTTTGTATTCCCAATTTCTCAAAATTTGGGCTTGATATTGTGGATGTAGTTGCGATGATAATAGGAACCTCATTTAATAATTGAGAATATGATTTATCTGAGTTTTTTTCTCTATATGCTTCAAGAGTATACTCTTTAATTTCATCTTGCGTGGAATATTTTCGTCCTAACCGTATAAAATTGGTAAAATGATTTGCTATTAGGTAAGAGCATATATTATCAACTGCCCGATTAGTGAATGCGGTAAGAAGAACCTTTTCACCTTTTTTTGCTAGTATTATAGCAGACATTGCAATGACATATGTTTTTCCTGTTCCTGCTGGTCCTTGAATTAAGGAGAAATTTTTCGTCCCTAATATTCTTTCAATGCCTTCATTTTGTACGGGGTTGTTTTTGATAAACTCACCCTTAACTGATTTTATAATTGGAGATGTTGTATCAAGAATAGCCTGTCTGAAATTGTTTCTCTTAAAAACTAAATTGAATAACCCCCTTTGCTGTCTCCTAAATCCTACATCTAATGAATATATGTCTACAACAGAAATAGTTCCAGCAACAGCCCGAGTTGATATTTCAAGTGAATTTTTAGAAATTCTTGAAACAGCCCCTGTAATTACACTACCTTTGAGTATTCCTTGACTTAAAACGATAATATCTCCTTCTCTCAGTTCGGACATATTATTGCATGAAAAAATCAATTTGGTGTTTCCATTTTCTTTTATCTCACTTTCAAGTTTCAAACCATCTATTGTTTTTCCTTTTGCAACTCTCTGTTTTATATCTAACTTCCACAAACTTGCAAAATTCTGAGAAGATTCATTCCTTTCTTCACGTATCCAATTTGTGAAACGATTAAAGTATTTCTGGTATGTGTCAGGCATAGCATTGTGTGTGCATAGCAAGTCATGTGGACAGGTTTTGCATCTTCTTTCTTGGTTTAAACCTGCACAAACCATGGCACAATAATGTTTTACAGAACATTTTTTGCATTTATTCATTTTATCTTCAGGCAGAATTGGAGGATTATATCCCAAGTAGGAAATTCGGTAGGCTAGGTTTCTCTGTTCTATCGCATATCTAAGAAGGTTCCAAGAAGGTTGTGCCTTCTTAAGAATAGCTTTGTTAGTTCCAACATATATCACAGTACCATCATCAGGTTTTGACAAATCTAAATAGTCATCAAGTCCATACTTGTAGAGTGTGACTTGAAGTAAATCAGAAAATCTAATATTGTCATCTGCATGAACCTTCCCAGTTTTAAGTTCATAGATGTGCCCTGAATTGAAGAGATCTATTCTTCCTCGAATACCAAAAGTGGGTGAAAGAAACAATATTTCTGGAAGAGAATCACCCTTCAATCTTTCGACAAAAGAATCGAGACTCTCTGCCATCTCTCTCAATTCCTTGTTGACGTCATCTTTGGTGTAACCGAATTTTTCAAACTGTAAGGAAAAAGAATCTATAACAGAAGATAGTTGTTCTGAAGGCTTAGTTCCGCTTGCTATTGCAGAACCAAAACTATCGTGAATGATTGAACCTCGAATTGCTATATAGGGTGATGCTGTTTCACCGACTATTTCATTAAGATAATAAC
Organism: Candidatus Heimdallarchaeota archaeon; assembly: GCA_030628305.1. The sequence goes on from DAOVRE010000232.1 coordinate 2,895, forward strand.
TCCTTGGGCAAAAGGAAACATTGTTTACAGCTGACGCATTAATCAATACATCTGGATTCACAACAACTATAGAACTTGATCCTGCTGAGAAATAGACAGAATCCTTATCTTGTATTTTTTCAATATTGAACAGCTTAAGTAAAGTATACGGCTGAATGTATTCCCCTATAACATGCCAAGGAGACCAAAGATTAACTATAAAATTCTTATTCTTAGAATCTACTAAAATAGTAACTCGGGGATTATCTCCCCCCGTTTGGGACAAAGTCTTCAAATAAACACAAGTAAGAGATTCCATACTTAATAAAATAATTAGAATACAATAAATAAATATGTAGGTAAAAAGTGACAAAAACTTCGTAAAAAAATTGAAAGAATAAAAAAAAGATAGAAACTAGTAGAAAGGATTACTCAAAGTCTATACATTCACTTGGACATTCGTCTATACACAATCCACAATCTGTACAATCCTCTTTTCTTGTAGTAACTGCAACATCCTTTAAATCATAAACATTTTCGGGACATATATCTACACAAGCACCACAAGCTATACAACAATCAGCGTCTACTACGGTTGGCATTTTTCTTTTACACCTTATTTTTGATTCTCATTTTTTGAACACCTTCTTAAAGTCTTCTCAATCTCTATATGATTCTCGCTTTTATCATAATTTTTCAAATTATGTAATAAAAAAGAAAAAAGAATAAAGAAAGATGTTACATTTATTTTATTTGAGATGATCTTCCTCTAGCAAAGTCAGCAATAACTATGTAAGAAACTAGCTTTGCAAAGTAAGTAGACTTGCTTAAGATCCCAACAACTTCTCCAGTAGCTTCATCTTGTGCAGCAATAAGAACTTCTTCATTTTCTCTTTCAACACCGATGAATCTTGGTAGTTCAACACCTGTACCAGAATCTCTTAGCTTTCTTATTTCCACATTAGCTTGAGATTCCACTGCTGAAGAAATCCAATCACCATCTGTAACC
>DAOVRE010000229.1 GCA_030628305.1 Candidatus Heimdallarchaeota archaeon
ATAATAATTAGTCCATAAATAAAAGCACCTGCAGTAACTAATATTGTTAGAAGAGCTGGCCAATAAAAAGCACTAAAATACCCCTCTCGCTTCATATCTGAAGCATAATTTTCACTTACAAGATCGAATTTTTTAATTTCCTTCTGATGATTGTCAAATGAACGAACAACATCAATTCCCTTAAACATTTCTTGAGATAGTGAAGATAAATCTCCTAAATCTGTTGCTAGTTTCTGTCTTATTGGTCCAACTCTTGCGGCATAAAGCCACGCAATAATAAGATAAATTACGAATGTAGATCCTAGTACAACACCAATTATCCAATTATATTCATAAACTAACCATGTTGTAATTCCAATAGTAAAGATTGAACCCATTAACATTCGAATGGAAGGATGATACGCCATTCTTATCTGGTTAATTTCATTCATTCCCATTGACAGAATAACTCCAGAATCGTTTACATCAAAAAACGCCATAGAATGCTCTTGAATAATTTCGTAAAATTCCTGCCTCATGTCTCGTTGAACTTTGAAAGATGTATCAGCCCAGAGATAGATGTTAATGCTTAAACATACCCAGCTTATAATTACGAACGTAATCATCAACAAAATTGTTTCATTGAAGTCTACTGAAAATATAGGTAAACTCGCTTTGATATTATCCCTGATAATACCAATAATATCACCCACAAGAGCTAATGTTTTTGCTGATGTGTATGTACTGATTAATAGTACTATTGCTGCAATTATGTATTGGATTGGATATCTTTTAAATGCTGACCAGAACCATTGGTTCGCAGATTTGTACTTATTTAGTAATTCTTGTTGAATATCAGCATCATAATTGAGTCTGTTAGTTTCTTTCGAAGATTTCACTGCCACGTTAATTTTCCTCCTAAGTTTTCTTTCAATTCTTTATAGTTTATACTCTTATTTGCCATTTATTTCAACTCATCCAGTGCTTTATCTATTAAACGTCGATGCTCTTTTAGCTGTTTCTTAAGAAACTCCATTGTGATGCTTTTTTCATCTTCATTTTCTATTTGATTAAGAAAGTGTTGGATAATTTCTGGTTTTTGTAGCAAAAAGCGTGGATTTGGAATTGACAAACCATGTTGTATCATCATTCGGCTAAATGGTCCTTTATGATGTCTTCCTCTTTTCATCATCAGTTTTTTCCTATTTTCAGGAGGTATTTCGTGTGCCAATTTTCTGAATAGATCCCTAAATGGATTGAGACACTCAAATTTTGTTTTATCTCCTTCTTCAATAACATTATGCATTTCAATATGAAAAATAAAAGATGATATATCAATTAACGAAAGAATGGATCTATTCAGTGCCTTTGTTCCTAGTTCAGTTATCCCATATATTTTCTTTAACCGTCCACCCTCAATATCTTCTTTCAGAAGCTGAATAAGACCATTTTTTTCTAAAGAATCTATAGCAGGATAAATTCCACTTACATTTGACCAGATTGTTGAAGAAACATCTACTTCTTCTCTTGTTTCTTCCAAAGATTTTGTTATTTCTTCTAAATATTTCAAATCAACATCAATATCTGTAATAGAATCTTTTGTGAATATTCTATTGAAATGTGGGTTAAATTTGAAAATAGGACAATTTTCTAATGATTCTCTAAGTTTTTCCTTTCTATCATCATATTCGGAAGTTCCGATATTTGTTTCAGTAGCAAAAGCATGTAATTCATTAGTAATCTGCAGAAGGTTATTAACAAAATCTATACCTTTCCTCTTTTGCATAAATAATATATCTGATGCCTTAGATCGAATCTCATAAGCATGATCGCCTTCAGGATGACGAGCTAAATGAAGAAGAATTGCAATTTCACCAAGCCTTCTTGCAAGTTTCTCTTCAAATTTACTTATAGCATCATTTTTAGTTTTAGTCATTTTTTCCACTTTTTATTATTTTATAAGATATCATAATTACCTAAATGATTAGTTCTATCTATTGTGATTGAATAGCTAATTTCTTACTCACAGCTATTTTGCGAGTAGTAAATTATTGTATCATAACGCCTTCTTAGGGGTCATGATGGGTAGATATCCAGCTTTCACGAATTATTCAATTACATAGACACAATTCAGCATATTCAGATTTCTGAATATTATAGAATGTGTAATATTTATAAATGTAGCTATCCATCAAAGCAATAAAAAATGAAAGAAAAGATTGAAGATTAATCTACATCAGGAACGTAAGGTTCTTCACTTCTAATTAATTCAACAATTTCACTATATGCTTGTTTAACATCTACGTCCTCTCCGACTAGGAAGAAATGTAAGGAACCCTCTCCGTCACCAACTCCACCAGAACCTATGTGGAAAATATTTACGTCAGGGTAGAGTATATCAAAAGCTTCCAATTCCGTAAATACTTCCCCAGGTATAGGCATTATTCCAATTGGTAAACCCATACAATATTCTGGATCTACTGTCTTACTACCCAAAATCTGGGAAAGTTCCCAAACACTGTCATCAATTGTTCTAGAAAGACTGATAGGCACAATAACATCAATACCTCTCGATATAGCATGAGGCAATATACCTCCAATTGTACCTCCTTCAGGATGAGCCATATAGACTCCGGCGATTCCATCTGTTCCTAAAGTATTTCCACCTTTGAAGATAATATCTCCAGGTTCAAATTTTTTAAGTTCGTCTTGAAGGCTTTCAATTTCTCTTTTTACTCCTTTCTCAAGAACAACTTCTTTCAAGCGTTTTTCTACTTTCAAACCACCATATCTATAGAGATTTTGTTTATCTCCAGTCATTTGACCTGCAACATAATGATTCTTTTCAAATGATTCACCTGTTAGTTCTTCCAGAACGTAAGCTGTTGTTGACCCTCGAGAAATGAAGATACGCCCATTTTCTTTGGCATGTTGTACCCCTGGATGTTCCTTTAATCCCTTAGCAATAAGTCTTTTACATTCTGAATGAGTTAAAACGATTAATGCACGCATGATTCATTTTCAACAATTAGTTAATAAAAACATTTCTTCAGAAGGGACAGGAAATTCAGAGTGAGCCTAATAAAGAATTTGTCACCTGATTTGTCCCCGCACCAATTTCTTATTATATTCTTGGGTCACTAGATAGGCATCGACATGACTCCACATTGCTAGAGCAAAGGCAAGAATAGGAAATATGATAAATGCAACATACCAATAGTTGAAAATTGATAGGAAAACACCAGTTATTAAAGAATAGTAACCTGCCATGAAAGCCACCCCTCTTGCCGTTCTTCCAGCATAGATCTGTCCCAATCCTACAATAAGGAGGATATTAAGCAACAATGCTATACCTACACTTTTCTGTGAGCGATAAATTGGTGTTTGAGGAGCATAAGCAACAGGTTGAGCAGGGGATACAGGCTGTTGATATGTTTGCCTATGAGTTTGTTGAGGTGGAGAGGGGGTATAAACTTGTCTTTGGGGAGGAGGGGGCACATTGCTTGTAGTAGCTCCACAGTTCTCACAGAATTTTGTTCCTTTAGGTAACTTAGCACCGCAATCATCACAAAATATTTTTTCACTTGTCATTTTGCTACTCCTCACAGTGAAATATTAAATTAAAAAGTTTTCTCATAAAATTAAACATGTCTAAAATAGAATCTAAGATAGCTTTTACACATTAAAAATTAAAAGAAAAAAAAACGATTAAGTTTACCAATTATCAGCACTAGTAGGAGGTCTACCATTATTTTGCAAGAACAGGTTATATTTTTTAGCAGTTTTATAAGCATCAATATGAGCATATAAAGCTATTACGATTGCACTGATCCCACCTATAGCTATAAGAGCTATTGCAATACCAAAACCACTGCCATAATAAAAGCCAATTAGCATAAAATAACCCCCAGACATTACAAGACCGCTAACAAAACCACCAGCCAATAGTCCAATACCTTTACC
>DAOVRE010000097.1 GCA_030628305.1 Candidatus Heimdallarchaeota archaeon
AAATTGCAGAAGAGCTTATTGGTAAAGAACTCCCGACTTGGAAAAGAATGACAAGGAATACCATTGAAGCTACTCTTGATAAACTAGTTCTTCAAGAAAAAGTCATTCGCAGAGGGGAAGATTACTTACTCTCATAGTAATGTTTAGTTTGTAATTTTCACGCTAATACTTATATTAGCATCATATACTACCCAAACAATGAGTATTCCTAATATACTAAAATTGTGTGATCCTAACGTTTGTAAATTAGAATGTATTGATGTTTGCCCTCAGAATAAGAAAAACAAAGTTGCAATTGAGATTAAAGATGATAAAGCACATATCATAAAAAAGAATTGTATTAATTGTTTGCAATGTGTTTATGCATGTCCATTAGATGCTATTGAAACTACGATAGGTGGCAAGAAAAAAGCAACATCTTCAAAACTGAAAGCAGATAAAACAAAGAAAACTAGACGAGAAGAGAAGAGCGTTTTCACTATTGATGAAACTATATTTGAAAGGTACAGTGAAAAGAAAACTATTTTCAATAGAAGAATCTGGGATGAGAGCTATGAAGGTTATAAGAAACCAATATATGGGAAAGCATCAGAAAGAGCAAAACTAGGGATAGATGGATACTCCGAAATAGAACAAGCTGCGATGGATGCTGCATGGTAGATTGAAAATCTTGTTTCCATGAATGAATTTCATGAAGAGCGTTCAAAACTCTAAATGCTGAAGAGAAGAAGAAAGTTGAAGTTGCCAAGGCTAAAACTGATGTTAAACAAGTAAATTATGATGTTCAACAACCTCAACAATACAAAGTTGAAGACCCAAAAGAAATGACTGCTTGGTTGAAAAAAATAGCAAAATTTTATGGAGCTAACCTAATAGGAATAGCAAAGCTTGACCCAAAATGGATATACTCCGAGGATAGAATGAAGAGAGAATACGTAATTCCTGAAAATTTAAAGTATGCGATAGTTATTGCAATAGAAATGGATCAAGGGGCAATAAACACTTCCCCAAAGATGCCTTCTGGTATTGCAACTGGCTTAGGATACTCAAAGATAGCTTTTGTTAGAACATTAGTATCAAAGTTTGCTAAAAATCTTTCTTTTTTTATTGCGGAGAAAACTACTATAATCTATTTAATATATCTTGAGAACTGTTTTCTGCCTTTAGGCAACCCCTTGCCCGTGAGGTGAAGTAGTGGCAGTTAGAAGAATTAATAGAGTTGCGCCACTAACTCTCCTCCATCCACCAGGGCAGTTTTTTTTATATTCATAACATTGTGATTATTCATCTATTTTTCACTATTTCCTAGTAAATGCTGTGTCTATTGGGTTCAATTTAAAAAGGTTTAAACATTTTCAACGTTAAACGGTGGATTTGAAATGGATACTATAGAAAAATTATCTAAACATATGCTTGTTGACGGATTTCCTTTGATTCTTGACATGGAAAAAAGTCAAGGTTGTAGAATTTATGATAAAAAAACTGATAAAACTTTTCTAGATTTCTTCTCTTTCTTTGCTTCTAACCCTGTAGGTATGAACCATCCTGATATGGCTAGCAAAGAATTTATCAATAAAATAGGAACTATTGCAGTTAATAAACCAAGTTGTTCAGATTTTTATACTGATGAAATGGGTGATTTTGTTGAAACCTTCAGCAGAGTAGGAATACCTGATTTCCTTCCAAACCTCTTTATGATATCAGGTGGTGCATTAGCTGTAGAAAATTCTCTAAAAGCTGCTTTTGACTGGAAAGTGCGCAAGAATTTTGCTAAAGGAATAGATGAAGAAGTTGGATCAAAAGTTATTCATTTTGAACAAGCTTTTCACGGACGAAGTGGATACACTCTTAGTTTAACAAACACTTTCGATCCTCGTAAAATAAAGTACTTCCCCAAATTCAAAGATTGGCCAAGAGTAATCACCCCAAAAATTACTTTTCCTCTTGAAGAAAATTTCGAATCAGTAATGAAATTAGAGGAAAAAAGTTGCCAACAAATTCATGATGCAATAGAGCTATATGGAGACGACATTGCAGCCTTACTCATCGAACCTATTCAAGCAGAAGGTGGAGATAATCATTTTCGACCACAATTCATGGAAAAATTAAGGACAATATGTGACTCCAATGAAATTATGCTTGTTTATGATGAAATACAGACTGGTGCTGGAATGACCGGTTCTTTCTGGGCTCTTGATCATTTTGGTGATAAAGCTAGACCTGATATTATCTGCTTTGGAAAGAAAATGCAAGTGTGTGGTATTCTTGCCTCCAACAAAGTTAAGGAAGTGGAAAACAATGTTTTCGAAGAATCAAGTCGTATCAATAGCACTTGGGGCGGAAATTTGGTAGACATGGTCCGTGCTACAAAGTATCTAGAAATAATTGAGAAAGACAACTTAGTAGCTAAAGCAGCGACCAATGGTAAATATATGTTAGATTTGGTTTATGAATTCCAAACTGATTTCCCAGATTTAATAACCAACGCTCGTGGAAAAGGATACTTTATTGCTTTTGACCTTCCTGATACTGCAACTCGTGACAAAATCATGAAAATAGCTTATGATAAACAGTTATTGATTTTAGGTTGTGGTGAAAAATCAATCCGTTTCAGACCTTACCTTACAACAGAGCAAGCTGAAATTGATGAAGGTATGGCTATTCTATTAGAGATTTTCAAATCTCTTTAATTTCTTTTCTTCTCCATTGCGATGATTTTAAATATTCATCCTTTTGTTATTTTTTACAGCTAATGATTTAGCTCAAAAAATGTGATTCATGATTAAACTTAAGATTTCATTGTGAATCTGATAAATAAGGTGGATAATATTGCCTCTAGTAGAATGTGTGCCAAATTTCAGTGAAGGAAAACGTGAAGAAGTAGTACAACAAATTGTTGATGCTATTAAAAAAGCTGGCAAGATAACTCTTCTTGACAGCCGTATGGATCCTGATCATAATAGAGCTGTAGTAACTTTCATAGGAGAACCTAATGAGTGTTTAAAAGCAGCTTTCGCAGGATGTAAAAAAGCAACAGAACTCATAGATATGAATGAACATGTGGGAGAACATAATAGGTTTGGAGCTACTGATGTAATTCCTTTCATACCTGTTTCTGATGTATCGTTAGAAGAATGTGTTGTCTTAGCAAAGAAACTTGGAGAAAAATTAGCAAAGGAACTCAAGATTCCTGTATATCTTTATGGTGCTGCTGCTGAGAAACCTGAAAGAGAAGTTCTTCAGAAGTTTAGAACTAAAACTTTCCAATATGAACAATTGAAAGAAGAAATAGCAAAAGATGACCAGTATATTCCTGATTTTGGTGATAGAGAAACTCATCCAACTGCAGGAGCAACAATTATCGGAGCTAGAAACTTTCTTGTCGCTTACAATGTTTATCTTAATACTGATGATATGTCAATAGCTAAAACTATTGCAAAAAATATTAGACACAGTGGTGGTGGTCTCAGATATATCCAAGCTGGAGCAATGGAGATTACTGAAAGAAAGTGTGTTCAGGTTTCAATGAATATAACTGATTATAAAGGAACACCTCTACACCGCGTTTTTGACATGATAAAAAGAGAAGCGGAAAGATTTGGTGTAGCTGTAACAGAAAGCGAGATCTATGGAATGGTACCGATGGATGCTTTGCTTGATGCCGCAGAAAGCTACTTACAATTGAATAAATTCGATAGAGATCAAATTATAGAAAAAAAACTAGATTCTGAAGAGTGAATAACATGAGTAAAGAATTAATCGATATGAAAATAACAGAATTTCTTGAAGTTTTAGCGTCTAACGCTCCTGCACCTGGTGGTGGTGCAGCAGCTGCTATCGCTGGAGCAATGGGCGCAGGATTAGGTTCAATGGTTGCTAACCTAACTATTGGTAAAGAAGGATATGAAACTGTACAAGACTTCTTCAAGGAAAAGCTTGTCAAAACTGAAGCATTAAGAGCTAAGTTAACCGAATTAGTTGATTTAGATGCCAATGCTTTTAGTGGAGTAATCAAATCATTTGGTTTGCCAAAGGGAACAGAAGAGGAAAAAGCTGTTCGTTCTGCTACAATTTTATCCGAATATAAAGTTGCCACTGAAGTTCCCATGGAAACTTGCAAAGCATGCAGAGAAGTTATAGACCATCTAATTGACATGGGCACTAAAGGTAATAAAAACGCTTTAAGTGACATCGCAGTTGGTGCTTTATGCGCTCTTACAGGACTTAAATCAGCTGTTCATAATGTTGAAATTAATCTTGGCTATATATCTGGTAAAGATAAAGTATATGCAGAACAGATGGAAGCACAACTCGGAAGTTTATTAGAGAATATTGATGAAAAGGTCAACAAACTCGATGAAGAGGTTCGAGCAACCTTTTAACAATTTTTCTTTTTTACTTATTAATGTGATAATAGATGAATCTAGTTTCCAAACTTCGAACTGTTCTTGATCCAATAGACAAAGAATTTCAATTCAAAGAAAATCTTGTTTTAACAGCTGTTCTGATTCCTATTTTCATAATTGATGAGAAAATCCTTATGACTAAAAGATCCAACCTTGTAAAATTCCATAAAAGACGAATAGCTTTTCCTGGAGGGAGATATGATGATCAAGACCAAGATCTTATTACTACTGCCTTAAGGGAAACTTATGAAGAAGTTGGTATAAAACCTGGTCAAGTTGAAGTTATAGGAAAGCTTAACCCATTAGAGACAATAAATAATCATTATGTGCATCCCTATGTTGGTATCATCTCAGAAGATATAGAAATAATAATTAATCCTGATGAAGTTGCAGAATATTTCTTTGTTCCTATAACTAAATTGTTGGATAAGAGCACTGCAAAAAAGGGATTTATAGCCGGAGGAGTAAGATTATATTACTCTGTGGAAAAATACAAAATCTGGGGCATTACAGCTGGAATTTTATCTGATCTCTTAACTAGATTAAAATCTTTTTAGAACTTAAGTTCATCGAGTAAACTATCTATTTCATCATCTTCATCAGAATTTTCTTCTGTTTCCTCTTCACTTGATTCGTCTTCTATCATGACTATAACTGGTATTCTCTGATCTTTCAGATAGTATTTGTATGCTTCTCTGTCTCCAAGAGCGTCTAACATACTACCTGCTAACTCACTATAAGCATCATCTAGAGTTACGATTGAATCCTGTGTTTGTTGCCAAGTGTAAAATTCGCTTTTGTTCGCATGAAAGTATGTGACCATTTCTTCAGGATTGAAAAATTTCTTTTCGATATCATCACGTATAGATGTAAGTTTGAAGAGGTTGAAACGATATTTTTCTAACATATGCCCACTTTTTTCCAAGTAATCCTTGAAAGTAATTTCTTGCATGAATCAATATAATTTTCTTTGAATATAACTTATTCGGCTATTTGAGGGTAAATTTCTTAAATGGTTCATATAATGTCCTCTCATGTTTGATAATCTAGAGTTACCTTCAAGTATGGTAGATTACCTGGTCTCAATAACACCAATTCTAGGAATATCTGGGACTTTAGACAATTACACCATGTATGTTTTTAGCAAATATTTTGCTCTATCTGATAATAAAATCATACTCCATTTCACAGAATCAGCTGTCCCAGAAACGATTAGTTTGAACATTCTTCGTAAAGGAGACGACAATACTGTCATTTCTGGTTACAAGAATGAGAAACTAGACCAGAAGCGTTTAGAAACAGCTAAAGTCCTCAACAATCCATATTATGTACACTCTGTGATAACTTTTGAAGTGAAGTTTGAAGAAAAGTTAGATTATCAAGGAAATGAAACATTAGCAATCTATGAAGTAGTAGCAGCGTTTGGAGTTGCAGGATTGGATCCCACATTCAATGATAAAGTTACATTAGCAAAAACTATTGAAATAATGTCATTATCGGCTGTAGATAACTATATTATAGGGCGAAAAATAGAAAACTGTTGAGTGAATCTAATGCCTACTCGAAGTAGCAAGAAATACGTGAAATATGAGCTTAGTTATAAACAAAAACGAAAACTCCTCAAACTCTCAACTAAGCACGAAATTGATCCAGAAAACATTATCTTGATTATTGAAGGATTCTTTGATGAATGGTCTGAAAACACTAACAATATCAGCTGGCAGACTGTTCTAACTTACTTGAACACTAAGATACTTGACAAACGTATAAACAATATGTCAGATGAAATTGTTGAAATAAAAAAGAAGAATGCTATACAGAAAAAGATGCTAGTTGAATATGAAGATGATTATTTAGCATTGATAGAGTTAGGGAAAGCGCTTGAATCCTTAACAAAGATTGGTGATCAAGTATGAAGAAAAAACAAACTTTCAATATTCATCTTCCTGATACAATTTCA
>DAOVRE010000062.1 GCA_030628305.1 Candidatus Heimdallarchaeota archaeon
CCTAGATGGACAGTAGTTGAATATGCTAATATTCTCTTGAAGTCTATAATGTCCTTTCTTCTAAACTGGTAGAACACAAGGAAGTTTCCTTCAAACATTGTGAAGATAGCTAACCAGGAGACGAATACAGATGAAGTATCCAATAAGTTTCCAGGACTGATTGAGAATATTGATATGTAGATACCATATGCACCAGCTTTAACTACTATGCCAGAAAGCAAAGCAGAAATTGTTGAAGGTGCTGATGAATGTGCATCAGGTAACCATGCATTCAGGAATATCACTGCGGATGTAACACCGAAACCAATAACAAAAAGAGCTATAATTGCTCCTTGCAATGGATTCATGGGTCCAGATAAACTATCGAAACTGACAGATCCATATACTCCGTATGTCAATGCTGTTCCTAGAAGTATAAACATACTTCCAACTGTTGACATGATGAAATACTTCAATGAAGCTTCTACTGATCCTCGTTTCATACGATCAAACGCAACTAGTGTGTAACCACTTAAAGCAAACATTTCCCATCCTACGAATAGGGTGAAGAAATTATTTGACATGACTACAGCACTAAGGCCTGCTAGTAATGTGAGAATTAGAGCGTAGTAGTACCCTAAGCCATTTTTACCTTTCATGTATTCAACACTGAAGAGAACTACCATCCAGACTAAGAAACTGAATATTGTAATTAATATTGCTTGCAATTGTCCAAATTCTAACAGTCCGTCCGTGGTTGTATTCAATGCCCCTACGTCTACAAATATTGAAACAAAACTGAATACGAATATTCCTAAAGCTACAACATTTGCAAAAATATGGTTCAAACAGTCAGTACATATCTTTATATTGACAAGGTATTTTTTAATTTGCTCAAATAAAGTGAGCAAACCTGCACCTGCAAGAGGGATAATTAGTATTAACGATAGATAATTCATTAGACCATCACCATCACTAAAACAACAATGGCAGCTATTGCCACTGCGGATCCAAGTAGCATATTCCAATTAATCTTACCAGTCTTCAAGAAGGAAAGTTGTTCTCCTATCCAGAATACGGGCTTGATGATAATTAGATTGTACAAATGATCAATATAGTAACCATTAGCTACAAAAGTTCTACAAGCTTTCAACACCTTGTTATTCTCAATGAAGCTTACTTCAGTTTGTCCCTTACCATAAAGTAAGAATGCTAGACCAACACCCAAAATAATAGCTCCAAGAGCACATAAGAAAGGCACCGCTTCAAAATCTCTAATCAGTACGTAAGGGTCAGCATGACCGCTGAACAAATTGTGTAATGGTCCTTCAATTAAGAATCCAGTTACTACAACTAGTACTGCTAGAATACCTAAAGTGATTCTCATTATGTATTTAGGTTTGTGGACTTTAGCTCCTCTGTTTTTACCATGGAAAATCATCAAGAACATTCTTGTAGCATATAATGCTGTAATGAAAGCTGTTAGTACTGCTATCACAAAGATGAATATACTTCCTGGGGTTCCTGCACTGTAGGCTGCTGTGATTATCAATTCTTTTGAAAATCCTCCGTTGGTTAATATTGGAAGACCAATCAAACCAAGGGCACCAGCCATCATGAAACCATAAATCCATGGTAAGTCTTTGCGTAAGCCACCCATTTTCTTCATGTCTCGTTCTTCAGCAACAGAGTGAATGATTGCACCTGCTGACAAGAACAGAAGAGCTTTGAATATTGAGTGTGATAACAAATGCATTTGTCCTGCAAATAATCCATGACCATCTGCATCTCGTATTGTAAATGCTAAGAACATGTAACTCAACTGTGAGATTGTACTATAAGCCAGCACTCTCTTGAGATCCGTTGATGTTAGCGCACCTATAGCAGCTAATACTGCTGATATTCCTGCAACGACCATTAGGATGTAGTAGAATACTTTCACATTCCAAATTGGGCTAAAACGAGCAACAAGATATATACCTGCTTTAACCATTGTGGCAGCATGAATAAGTGCTGAAACAGTGGTAGGACCTTGCATAGCATCAATATCCACGGTATCTCCTGAACTTAACCAAGATTGGAGTGGAAATTGTGCGGATTTGGTCACGGGTGCAAGCACTAAAAGAATACTCATTATTATTCCTCCAGCTGGTTCATTGAAAATAGTGTTACCAATTAAGATATCACCGGTTCCGACATAAACCCATGCTAAGAATGCTAGTAGACCGACATCTCCAATACCAGTCATGATCAAAGCTTTGATTCCACTTTTTGCTGGTTTTTCTCCTTCTTCACCTTTCTTCATATAGTGGTGTCCTATTAGGAAACAGGAGCATAAACCAACTAATTCCCAACCTAAGAACAAGAAGATCATGTCATAGGCGAAAACCAGTAGTAACATACCACCAACGAAAAGTTGCATGAAGAACCAGTATCTAGGTTTGTGTTTCTCTTCACCCATATATTCCAATGAGAAGAATGCGATAAGCATGCTTAAAATTGAAACAATGATGCCCATTAGGACTGAGAGAGAATCTAAGTAGAATCCGGTTTCAAGAGCGGTTGTTGACCAATTCAGCCAATTGAAAGTCTCTGCTATTGGAGTACCATCAAACATGCCAAATACTATAACTGCTGATATAGCTGAGATTCCGATTGTACTGACACCAAAGATGTCTCGTACAGCTGTCCATTTCTTCAGTAATAGTGAGAGAAATGCTCCAATTATGGGAACTACAATTGCGATTATTGTAAATATTATTTCTATTTCCATCTCTATTACCTCTTTAATGTGGACATCTCATCACTATCCACACCTTTTGTGTGTCTATAGTTGTTGATGACGATTGCGAGTCCAACCGCAATGACAGCTGCTCCTACAGCTAGTGAAATCAATGGGAATATTTGTGTAAATTCCTTAAATGTTCCATTTGCTATATCTGTTCCGAGTGCGATAAAAGCTACATTTATTGATATTGTCATAATTTCAATACCCATTAAGATTTTTATCACATTTCTCTTTCCTAATATTGCGTATAACCCTACACCAAATAGGATTATTGCTAAAATTAGTAAGTGAAGTTGTTCAATCATGCTTTTATCTCCTCCTTTGTTTTCTTCCTGTTATGTTGCAGGAAGAGTGTTCCGATTGCTACAGATGCTACAAAGAAAAGAACTCCTTGAAGAATAACATCAGTTGTTCTATCTCTCCATAATATGGTGAAGATTTCTGATGGTTCACTAACATCGCCAACAATGTTGGTAATACCAGATTGTGTGACTGCGAATATTAACAAACCAACTATTACAACAACTGCTACTACTGCAAGTATGGTTTTCCATAATTCAAAGGTTTCGTCTCTTTGTTTCTCAGTTAGAGCAACTACTACTATAAATAGCGCAGTAAAACCACCACCATAGACAATCACTTGTATCCATGCTATGATTAATGCCCCATACGTGAGTAAAACACCCCAAACTAAGAAATTCATGACTATCAAACTAATTACTGAAACCATAAGATTCTTACTTTCGAGCGCGAAAATTGCTGCAACTATAGCTAATATCATTAAAATATAAATTGCTACTAAACTCATTGTTTTATGCCTCCTTCAAAGATTGGGTCAATTGCGTCTCTTGCATATTTCTTTTTGACCGCTGCTAAAACTGTAATCAATACGATTCCAGTGTAGATTAGAGCAGCGCCAATTAGAGGGGCAGCAACAGCTATTTCTCCTGAAATGAAGAATGCGGTCGCCAAAATAAAAACTGCAACGTCAAAGAGCACAAAGAACGCAATAAACACAAATGTGTCAATGAAGATTTTTCTTGGTTTGACCATCATAGAACCTTCTCCGCTTGCGAAGAGATCCAATTTCATCTTGCTCTGTGTAGGGGGTTGAGTTCCGAGAATCTTTCTAACTCTCTTACTTATTAGCCATATAGCTAATACAACAAGAAGCGAAACTGCTAGATCTATTATTAGTGCATAATACCATTCCATACTTATGCGCCTCCTATTAATTTGAACCCTAAGGTTAACATCAAGGCAACAATGGCTAAAGGCAAAATTTGTTTCCAAGCCAATCTTACAGATTGATCAATTCTTATACGAGAAATGAGTGTTCGTAAGAATGACATTACTCCTATTACAAGAATGAGTTTTATCAAGAAGAATAGCAAATGCAAAATGCCATCAACTAAGATTATCCCAGTCAAGTTAGCGGGACCAATATATGGACCGCCTAAAAATAGTGTAACAATCAAACCGCCTATGAAAAATGCGCCAATTCTTTCACCAAGATGGATCAGAGCATATCTCCATCCACCATATTCGACCTTCCAACCATCAGCTAGCTCAGTATGAGAAATGGGAGAATCAAATGGAAAAACTTCCAATTCTGCCATCATAACTACTACAGAAATAACTAGTGCTATAACTATACCAATTATGTAAAGTGGCTGATCTCCAATGACTCCATACAAGTTCTTACTTATGTAAGCTAAATTGAATTCTGCCTCTGGGTCTCCAATTCCCACAATAAGGATTGGAACTAGTAGGCTAAATCCAAGGGGTATCTCAAAGCTTAATACTTGGAGAAGTGATCTTGTAGAACCTGTTTGAGCGAAGGGATTTTTAGTGACGAAACCTAAGAAATAGATTAACATTCCATAGGATAGTAATACAAACAAAACAAAGAATACGTCATATTCGAATGATGCAAAACCAGAAACAAGTCCAGCTTCATTTAGCACAACTATCGGAATCATTAGTGCTCCGGTTAGTGCTGTAGCTATAAATGCTATTGGTAGAACAGTCATCCAGAATTTACTTACTCCTCGTGGAATAATCGATTCTTGAGCTGTTAGTTTTACTACGTCATAAAGTGGTTGCAAGAATGGTGGCCCTTTTCTACTTTGCCCCCTGGCATATATCTTTCTATCCAACCAATCAATGAACAAACCCATTAAAACGATGAATATGATACCGGGAACAGTTATCATTAAAATAATTTCTAACCACATATCTTTTTAATCCTCCATTAAGGACTATCTTTTGTTAGTACACCACGTAACCTCTAATAGGGGTCACAAGTGCGACATTGATAGGGAATAATAGCTAATTTTTAAGGTTTATCGTTAGTAGTTGGCTAATAAAATAGATAAAATCTTCATCTCATTGGAGTTAAAATGTAACTAGCAAATTTTTGTAAAATAATATATTTTTAAACTTAGTTGAATTTATTTAGCGCTTCTAAATAGACTTGACCTATAGAGATACCACCATCCCCCGGAGAAATTTTCTCATTAGTAAACACTTTTCTTCCTCCTATTTCTACAGCTTTTACAATCTCATCTGTGATGATACTATTCAAACAGACTCCACCTGAAACCAAAAATTTTGAGATGTTTCTTTGTTCAGCTATGGAATTAACGACTTCACTAATGACGCTCCCGAGGGCTTTTTGAGTTGAGTATGCTAATCTTTCTTTTGAGAAGTTTTTACCTAAATCTATCAGTTGGGGAAATACTTGACTAATTTGTATCTCATGTCCATCTTTTGTTTCTTTGTATGGTATTTCTAAACCTATCGGGTCACCACTTGTTTTTCCGCTTAAGCTATATCCTTCCAATCTTATAGCTGGCTCACCTTCATACGTTTGTTCTCCACATATACCCAAAAAGACACTAACAGCATCTAGGAATCTCCCCGTACTCGTTGTTTTAAATCCTACGGGGAAAACATCTTTCTCAAGTTGATTGAGAACAAACTCTACTTCCTCTTTTCCTCTTGGAAGAGTATTAACTAAATCTGCTGTGATATCAACAATTTCCTCTCTTCTGAAATTATGTGATAATAAAGAAAGAAGGCTTCGTAAAGGATATTTTGTTGCTAGGTCTCCTCCAGGTAGATTGAATTGCTCAAGTTGCCCCACTCTTTCCAAATTTGTGATTGAACCACAGAATATCTCTCCTCCCCATATTGATCCATCTCTTCCATAACCTGTACCATCTAAAGCAATGCCTATTATCTCTTCCTCGGGAAGGATTTTTTGCTCTAATGCTACGCTAGCAATATGTGCTTCATGGTGTTGATACGCTGTGTGTTCTTCAACATCAAATAGATTAAGAATCTCGTCAATGCTTGTTGAGGTCATATATTGGGGATGCATATCATATGCTACAGAATCAATTTTCGAGTTATATAGATTCAATAAATGCTCAATTGCTTCTATCATATAGTCATATGTTTCCAATAATGTAACAGTGCCAATATGCTGGGTTGGGATGATTCGTGTTCCTTTCATTAAAGAGGGTATGAGGTGCATCTCTGCTCCAATACCAAGTATGGTGTTGTTCTTTATGTCTGTGTGAGAAATTAGTGGTTCAGGAACCCATCCTCTTGATCTGCGAATGAATTTATGTGAGAAGTGTTTCACTAGTTTATTTATTCTTATTACAGTATCATCATTTCTCTGGAAAATTTTCCTGTCATGTAGTAAGAAGTAATCAACATAAGATAATTTTTCCATGATTTCATCGTTGTCTATGAACATAGGATAATTAGAAGGATTGGCACTAGTCATAACTATCGTAGGTTCACTCATTTCCCTTAGAACCATGTGATGTATGCCTGCATAAGGCAACATTACTCCTACATTATGCAAACCAGGAGATACCCATTCAGACAAATAATAGTCTGAGTTTTTCTTCAGGAGCACAATTGGTTTTCTAAAACTAGTGATTAGTTTTTTCTCTTCAGAGTTTAGTTCTGCAAATTCCTCTATGGAAGGGATGTCCTTGGCCATTATAGCAAATGGCTTGAATTTCCTTTTACCTTTAGCTTCTCTTAATTTTAGGAGAACATCATCTTTGATGGTTGAACAAGCTATATGTGTTCCTCCAATTCCCTTTATTGCGACAAGTTTGCCTTTCTCTATTTCTTTTGATACAAACTGTACCATTTCTTTGTTATTTGAAAATGATATCATTTCTCGGTTCGATGAATACAGTGTATATGTTGGACCACAATCTGTACAACAAGTTGTTTGTGCGTGAAATCGTCTATCTTTTGAATTTTCATAATCTCCTTTACATGATTGACAGAAAGGAAATTCTTTCATAACTGTGTTTGGTCTATCATAAGGTAATTTTTCTATTACAGTGTATCTAGGACCACAATCTACACATGCGTTAAAGGGATAATCCTTTCGTCTAGGTTCATTAGATTCTAGCTCTTCTACGCACTTGTCGCAGATAGTTATGTCGGGTGGAAGGTAAGAAAATCCCGTGCTCTTTCCTGAACTCGAACTTTGAGCAATTTCAAATTTTGTGAACTCTGTTGGTTCCTTTAGCCATTCAATCTGAAAGGATTCATATGTACTGAGTTTTGGTTTATTCGTTTTCAATAATTCAATAAATCTCAAGAGAGTTTCTTTTTCTCCTTGAGCAACGATTTTTACTCCAGCGTCACCAAGATTCATAACATGCCCTTTGACATCAAGATCTGAAGCCAAGTTGAAAACAAATGGTCTATAACCTATCCCTTGAACAATTCCAGCAACTAAAATCTCACAACTATGTTCAGACATTATCATAACCTTGGATTAACATACTCTTGGAATGGGTTCGCCTAAAGGTTTTCTTAACAATCTGTGGCCGCCTATTGATGTACGAACAACTACTTTTCCTTGATATTTATCTGTGGCTTCACCAATGATTCTAGCATTTATTCCTAATGGGTGCCTTTGGATTGTTTCTAGAACTTCTTCTGCTTTATCAGGCACAACAGCAAGAACTGCCATACCTTCTGAGGAAAGAGAAAACATATCCAACCCTAAAAGTTCACAAACGCCATTAACTTCAGGATTTACAGGTATTGCTTCTTCTTCAAGAAGTAGTCCAACATTAGACTTAGCTGAAATCTCATTGAGGGCACTTCCTAGTCCTCCTCGTGTTGGATCCTTCATGGCATGAATTACTCCAGTGTCTGCGATAGAGAGAAGCATTGATGCGAGAGGAGCAACATCGGACTTTAA
>DAOVRE010000076.1 GCA_030628305.1 Candidatus Heimdallarchaeota archaeon
AAAGAAAAGATAATCACTTTCTTCTCTATTTTTATATATAGCTGTTATTTAGAAAAAACAATGACACTTACTAATCTTTTAGAGATGGATCTTAAATTCATTTTAGTTGGAGGGAAAGGTGGAGTAGGGAAAACAAGTGTTGCTTCATCCCTAGCTATCTCTCTAGCAGAAAGCGGTAGAAGAGTTCTAATCATTTCTACAGACCCAGCTCACAGCGTCTCCGATTCATTCGATTTAGATTTCTCTAGTGGAGAAATTGAGAAGGTTAAAGGAATAAAAGGCGAACTATATGCTTTGGAAATTAACCCTGAAAAAGCGGGAGATGAAATCTCAAAAGTCATAGGCAAACCTATGGATTCCAGTGATTTTTCAAATTTAACAAACATCCCTGGATTATCGGAATTGCAAGGGTTAGGACAAGATATGCAATCTATGCCACAGCCAGGGATGGATGAAGCTTTATCTTTTGCAAAAATTCTTGAGTACGCAGATGATGATTCATATGACACAATTATTCTAGACACAGCACCCACAGGACATACTCTAAGACTTCTAAATATTCCAGAATTCCTAGATTCATTCCTTGGGAGAATGCTGAAAATGCGCTCGTTTCTTTCTAATGCGATGACCATGATGAAGTCTCTTTTTGGTGCAAAGGGAGAAAAAGATAATACAATTGAGAATTTAGAGATTATGAAAGAAAAAGTGCTCATAGCAAGAGATCTGCTTATGGACGAGGAGAGAACACAATTCGTTAAAGTAATGATACCAACAATGATGAGTATATTTGAAACTGAAAGACTTGTTGAAGAACTAGATTCTCATTCGATTGCACACAAATTCGTTGTTGTAAATATGATAAATCCTGATAACCCTAATTGTCAATATTGTTCACATAGGCGTATGGAGCATATGGAAAATATAAAATATATTGAATCAGTTTTTGGGAAGGACAATTTAACTTCTGTTGACGCCTTTGATCGAGAAATTCGAGGAATTGATATGTTAAAGTTTTTCGCCGATAATCTGCTATAATTTTATATAGGAAAAAATACACTACTATTTCGGGAATTTAATGCAGTCAGATGCTACTATAAACATTGAAAGAACCTCTGAAATGGTTTACGCTGATGGACATTGTCACTTAGTTCCAGAATGGTTTGAATATGACGAGGTAGTCAAACTTACTGGAAAAGCAGTTGCAAGTGGTGTAAAATACATTATTAATTGTGCAATAGAGGCAAAATATTATGATTTTGGTCTCAAAACAAAGGATTTGCCAGGAGTTTATCTATCTGTTGGATTAGATACATCAAAAATAACAAAAGAAGGTGTTCAAGAGCTTAAGAAGTTCCATCTAGAGAATATTGATAATACAGTTGCAATAGGAGAGATAGGTCTTGATTTTCATTGGGTTAAGGAAGATGATAAGCGAAAGGAACAAGAAGAATATTTCAGAGAATTGATAGGCTTCGCAATGGAATTAGACAAACCATTAGTAATTCATTCGCGCGCGGCAGAAGAAAAAGCGATTAATATTTTGAAGGAAATGGGAGCAGATGAGGTTTTGATGCATTGTTTTGGAGGAACTGAAGAACAAGCAAAGGAAATATCAAGATTATCTTGGTACATTACTGTGCCCACTAGCGCTGTTTATAGAAAGAACTTTCAAAAAATACTAAAAGCTGTAGCATTGGATAGTTTAATGTTTGAAACAGATAGTCCTTTTCATTCATTAGAGAAAGGAGAAAAGAACGATCCTTCCAGCATACCAATTCTATGTCGTAAAGCTGCAAAGATGCTTGAAGTCGAGGAGAAAGATTTGGCTTATATTACAACTAAAAATGTAAAAGATTTTTATCGGTTGTAGATTTTAGAGAAATGCAAAATCAATATAATTCTTTCCTAGAAGATAATGTGTAACAAGAGATGGACTAGTTTCGACAATGTTTGTATTTGAAACTATATCCTTTATTTTTCTTACATTTTTAAATAATGTTCCATAGTGAGTGATGTAAGCTGTTTTAATTTCCTTAGCTTGGTTTACAATCTCTACTCGTTTGATTATCTCGTTTACAAAGGATTTGATATTTCTCCCTCGCTTGACAGTTTCCCATCTACCATATAGTTCTTGATATAAGACATATGGACGGAAAGATGATATAAAAGTGGTATGCCAATTGCCTTTTCGAAGACCAATAGTGTTCAACTGATCATTCTTCGAAAGGATTATCGAACTTATATGCTTGTTTAGGCTAATTGCTTCCTTACGAATTTCATTGATATTCTTAGCTTCCAAGGTGAATTTAGCTAATTCTTCAACGAAAATACCTGAAGAAGCACCAAATGTATGAGAATCGATGATATCAATGTCAATTTCAGAAACAAGTTTCTTAGCAACTAAAGCATTTTCGAAAACAGCTGGAGTAATGTTAGAAGAATGTAAACTAATTATGGAACCGTAATTTTCAGAGAGGTAGGTATAAAGCTCGACAAAATCTTTAATGCTAGGAGCTAAGAGTTTGGAATTTCTATCCTCACAAACCAATTTAACTAGTTCAGGAGTTCTAACAGATTGAATTTGCGTTCTTTCTATGTGTTTTTGTCCAGAGTTATCTTCGATAACATAACCTAGTGGGTAAATATTATAGAGACTATACCATTGGTCAGGAATCTCTCTACTAGTATCAATAACAATAGCTGTATTCATCGTGATAGGTCAATTTATTTGACATATTAGATAAATCTTATGTTTTGCAGATTTTTACTTTGTGGATTTGCGACCTTGTTTCTCCAAAAATTCTTTATAATCATCTCTATCAACTTCAATAGCTAAAGTCCCAGTCCAATTGCATTCTGGATTTTCACAACTGTAGCTGGAGGCTATAAAAAATCCAGGAGTCATCTTAGATGGTGAGAAACATTTTGGACACACGGTAAGGGTTTCTTTAATAGATCTCCTACGAACACTAGGTTCTCCAAAAATTTCTTCAAAAGGTTCTTCATCATTAGCAGTTATATAGGACACCTGGTTTAGAATTGTACTTCAATATTATCAGTTGGGTAGCCGAATTTAGCAAGAAGGTCCTTAACTTTATGTCTGTGGTCTCCTTGTAATTCAATTCTGCCTTCTTTAGCAGTTCCACCACAAGCAAATTTTGTTTTAAGTTTCTTGGCTAGAGCACTAAGATCAACCTCTTGAGGGTCAATTCCAGTTATAACAGTATATTTCTTCCCCCATTTCCGGGTTTCCATAACAACTCGAACAATTTGTTCTTCTTTTGCTATTTCTTCACAAACACACAAGTCTAATTTTGGTAATCCACAAATATCGCAGAGTTCGTCTTCTGACACAATTACAAAGAGAGAATTATACTTTTTATACTTTGTCATTGAAAGATATCTTTTCGTATTCAGTTGAGAAAATAATTTAAATAAAATGATTATAAGGGGTTCATGTGAGTATTTTAATCATTGATGCTCTAGCAGCTAATGAAGGACGAAGAAGATTTTCTCGCGATGTCATAGGTGTTGGACCAAGACTATTAGCAGGAATCTGTTTGAAGAATAATATAGATTCACAAATTGCCCGAGTGGAAGATATCATTGAGGGGAAAATGGAGTCACAAATTTATGATTCCAATACAATATTGATTAGTGCAATGTCAGTTGACAAAATAGCAGTAGAGAGAGCGTTAAAAAAAATACGAGAAGAAAATGCAGAAAGCTTGATTATTCTTGGAGGACCGATTTTATCAGAACCTGAATTTTTGTTCACAAATGAAATCGACATTGGTATAGTAGGTGAAGGAGAGTGGGTTTTAGATGATCTAATCAAAAATGATTTCTCAGTAAATGCATTTCTTGAAGATAAGAGCAAAGAGGATTATTTTTGGACTAAAGAAGGAAAATCATTCCTGATAGAACAGAAAAACAAGAAAAATCTCAATGCTTTTGACGAATTCAAACCTTCTGTCGATAATATCACAGATTATCCTGATTATTGGTTTTCTAAGGTTTATGTCGAAGTAGTAAGAGGTTGTTCTAATCATTATAGAGGGGAAATAGTAAGAGATTTAGGAGGTTGCAGTAATTGTGGAAACTGTGACGACATAGATACCATCAAACATGGTGATTGTCCTGAGGATATTCCTCCAGGTTGTGGTTTTTGCAGTGTTTCAGCAACTTTTGGAGCACCATTAAGTAAGCCAATGAAGCAGGTTGAAAACGAGATAGAAGCACTTCTAAATAAGGGTGTAAGGAAAATCATCTTATCGGCTCCTGGCTTCCTTGATTATTATAGAGAACCGAATAATAAACCAATATACTCTCCAACTTATCCACCAGTTAATATAGAAAAAGTAGAGGAACTATTATCAAAATTAGCAAAAATTCGAGATGAACAAAAACACAAATGTAGCATTGCAATAGAAAATATTAAACCACCTCTAGTTACTCCAAAAATCGCTGAGATTGTAGGGAAATATCTCCCCAAGACAGCTGTGAGTATAGGTTGCGAAACTTTCGATGAGATACTCAGTAATAAAATTGGGAGACCATCCAGTCCAAGCAAAGCCTTAGAAGCAGCAAAGATGTTCGTTGAGAATGGAATTAATTCACAAATATATCTTATACATTCTTTACCAGGAGAGACGGTACAATCTCTTGATATAACAAGAAAAGTTGTTGAAAAGGAATTAGGAGATTTTGCTGAAAAAATAACTGTTTATCGGTATCTACCTTTACCTAATTCACCCTTTTCAGAAACAGGAGCTAAAATCACTCACGATAGATATCTGATGAAAGTTAAACGTGAAGAATTGAAAAAAGCCATCATAAATTTCAATAAACACAAGAAAACACAAATGATAGGGGAAAAGATAGAAGTCATAATAGCTGAAAAAGACAAAGTAAGAGAAAATACTTACATTTGTTATCCATTATACAGTGGTCCTGCTGTCAGTATTGAATCCGAAGAGAAGTTACTAGGAAGATTAGCTAAAGTAGAGATATCAAAGATGTTAAGTGATAAATTAGTTAAAGGAGAGATAATTGAAATCCTAGAATAAACTATGCATTCAAAACAATTAATTCTCATAGAAAAGTGTAAAAGTGTTTATTCTATTGTACTATTGTGAAACGTAATATAATGACTAAGAGAGAAGCAATTTATATTATTCTCACGATGATAACTATTGGGGGAATCGTCACAACTATCTTTCTACTTTTGCCTGGAGGAAACAACTTTCAAGAACCAACAGTTGTTTTTGAAATAGGGGAGTTACAGAGTGCTAGTGGTGATCTGTTGGATTTACCTGTGAATATCACTTGTCTTAACGCATCTATTACTTTAGTTAGTGTTTCAAGTAATCCATGTATAAGTTTAGGAGTATACAATAACGAAAGTGTAGAAATTATTCCATTTTTTATTCCTGTAAATGATACTCAAACTGTTTTCCTTAGATGCTCTTTTAATGAGAATATTATCTATTTCATAGAATTTCATTTTCAGCTTCAAGGGTATATATTCACAAAGAATCTAAAATTTGAATATTAACATTAGAAGATTTTGTGGAATGATTCCCAATAGAGTTTTGTCAATATTTATCTTTTCTTTTGAAATAGAAACCGATTGCACATTGAAATGAACAAATGATTGCTACTACCCCTGTTGCAATACCATAACCTAATAATCTAAGCGCTGGATTTGGAATTACTAATGCAAAAAATATCAAAAAAATTGCAAAAATTCCAAAAAAGGTTGCAGCAGCAAAGACATAGTCTGCAGTTCCTACTGCATAACATCTATAAGAGCAATAACCATTTGAGTTCCATCGAAGGCTCCAAAATATGCTAATGTCTCCACTCCCACATACCTTACATGTTCTTGGCATATAATCAATATATTTTTGGTAAAATAGATATAAAAAGTGTTGCAAAAACTATCCTGCATCTATTTCAGTATTCTGTCTAATAACCTAGTATTCGCTTGTAATAGAATCCTAATGCGCTTAATAAAGACAGAACAATTGAAAATATACCTGCCATAATTCCAAAGATTATTAACAAAACTGGATGAACCTGAGTACAAGTACCAGCAATTATCAAACCGATTGTTAAAGCACCTAGTACCATAGCAGCTATGAAAGTAGGTTTTGCAGTTCCTATTATTTTGCATTGGGTGGAGCAATATACTGATGATCCCCGGCTTGAACTCGATAACAAATGTCCTGGTAATCTCTGGCTTGGACTCCAACGAGAAACACCTACTCCAACCCCACATACTTTGCATTTTTTTAGCAACATCAGCATAATTGTGGAGGAAGAAGTATAAAGAGTAATGGAAAAATTATCTTGCTTTTACAGGTTTTGCGATAAGACTTCTTTGTTTTAACAAAATCCTGTTGCTGCACTTTGGACATTTAACTCCAGGGAGTAATCTTAATTCACTTGGAGTTATCTCATTTTTACATCGTTGACAGATATATTTAGTCATCGTTCTTTTCTCCTTTTCCTTTCTTTTTATTCTTTTCTGTTCGTACTATTTTATGGGAGAAAATCTCCAAACTCTTCAAATTTAGCTTCTCCTTCACTTAATTCTCCTATTACTACTTCTAGATCTTCTACAGGAACTCTAATTTGTTTCATTGTATCCCTATCTCGAATAGTCACAGACCCTTCCTTTAAAGAATCATAATCTATCGTTATACAATAAGGTATTCCGATTTCATCAGCTCTTGCGTATCTCTTTCCTATCTTTCCACTGACATCATAGAACGATAGATACCCCGCATCTTTTAGATCATGATGCAAATCGTAAGCGTATTCGGCTAAACCATCTTTCTTCATAAGTGGAAAAACGGCTACTTCTAAGGGAGCGATTGTTGAAGGAAACTTGAACCAAGTCCAGCCTCTTCCATCGTCTTGATAGCATTTTTCTAGTATTGTATATAGTATTCTTCCTACACCTAGAGATGGCTCAGCAACATGAGGAACGATTTTCTTGTTATCTGCTACTATCTCATACGAGGTGCCTGAAGCTCTTGCATGTTTCTGTAAATCGTAATCTGTTCTTAGACCATTTCCTATGATTTCCATGTGACCGATGGATAAATCTGCTTCAAGATCATAATTACCAGCAGAATAGTGAGGTGCTTCGTGATCTTGCATATGTCTGAACCAGAAGACATCTTCAGGTATTCCTAGAACTTTCAACATTTCTGTTTCCATTGCCATGAAGAAAGCCATATACTGGTTTGGAATGAGTTTCTTTTCCAATCCTTCTTCAATAGTAATTTTCAAAGGTTTG
>DAOVRE010000131.1 GCA_030628305.1 Candidatus Heimdallarchaeota archaeon
AACTGCAAACTGAACAGGAAGAGCAATCCGATGCTTAACCCCCACAAGGGTGAACTCGGGAACAATGGTTGAACCCCTTTTTAAATGGTTTGAACCCCCATTGGGCTTAGATAAAGGCCTCCTAAGTCCGAAACCCCCCAGAACCAGACTTAGTCTGGAATCAGAAGAATTTCTTCTGTCTGCCAGAACCCCAACCAAAAACCCAAAGCGTCGAGTAAGAATTTCCTTCCTGTTCAGGCAGAAATCCCTTTTTTCAA
Source organism: Candidatus Heimdallarchaeota archaeon (assembly GCA_030628305.1). Next base: position 258 of record DAOVRE010000131.1, read on the forward strand.
CTCATTCTTCTTTCATTAAAAATATGGTAATCTTAGAAGACAATAGATAAAACGAAGAATTAATGCATTTCTTACATTCTTTTACTATGTTTCATTTTTCAATATTTCTTTCTAACTAACTCCTTCAGCTAGTAGTTCGCCTATCGCTTCTGTTGTCATGCTAAACACAGACAAGCTTTCCTCCTTTGAGTGTAAAATTTCGTAAAGATTTTTAAGCTTCAAATCTTTACCTTTGGCATCTTTTAGAATGATTTCATATCCCAAACCTTTACCCAAATTTTTCTCATCATTAATCCAATCCTTTTGTTCCTCAAAAAATTGGGCGAGAAAGCATTTGATACTGTTCACATCATTAAGTTTGTAATGTGCTAATTCCAAACTTTTTTCTTTATTTTCAGTTAATATTTTGAAGATTAATTTCCAAGTCAAATTTTTCACCAAATTTTCTTTTCATTATTATTATTCTCAAATTGACTTAAAAAGGAGGAAATTTTGTCTTCGAGTTTATAAACCATTTTAGGTGATTCTTCCAATTTATCTACGAACTAAAATCTATAAGTTTTTAAAGCATCTCTGAACCGATAATTTAGATTATCTAGGTGTTTTTATGGGTCACGGATCATTACAAAAAGCAGGAAAAGTAAGGAAGCAAACTCCTAAAGTTACAGCGAAAGAAAGAAAAAGTCCTATTCCTCGTAGAGGACTTCGAAATAAGTATGTCAAGAGAATAATTCTTGGAAAATATGCTGGTCAACCTGCAAGTATGGGTGCTAAGCGTCGATCCCGATAATCCTTCCATTTTTGAGAGAACGAATTTCCAATGAAGAATCCAGAGTCAGCTCTCATTGAAATTAAGGAAGCATTACTTAATCTTGATAATGTTACTGATGCAAATTTAAATCAAGTAAAGAGAGGCATTGCTAAAAAATATCATCTTGATTCTTTTCCTAGAAATAGTGATATTTTGGCTATTTGTACAGAAGAAGAAAAACAAAAACTATTACCCATTTTAATGAAAAGAAAAGTGAGAACTCTTTCTGGTGTAGCTGTTGTTGCAGTTATGACTCGACCTTGGGAATGTCCTCATGGGAAGTGCATAGTGTGTCCAGGTGGTCCTGATAATGATCGCCCTCAGAGTTATACTGGTTATGAACCAACCACTATGAGAGGCATTCGCAATAATTATGATCCATATCTTCAAGTTCAAGAGCGGATAAGTCAATTAGAGGCAATAGGTCACTCTGCTGAAAAGATTGATGCTATAATAATGGGCGGGACATATACTCACCAACCCCTAGAATATCAGCAAGAATTCATATTGCGTATGTTTGACGCTATGAATGGTATTGATTCTGCAAACATTCAAGAAGCTCACAAGTTAAATGAAACAGCAAAATATCGTTGTGTTGGATTAACTGTAGAAACAAGACCAGATCAGGTTTCTCATGACAAAATTGATCACTTGATAGATTTTGGTGTAACTCGTTTGGAACTAGGCGTACAATCCGTTTTTGACGATGTTTTAGAGAAAATGAATCGTGGTCATGGAACAAAAGAAATTATTGATTCATTTAAATTTACAAGAGATTCAGGACTAAAACTAACCGCACATATGATGCCAGGTTTACCTGGATCATCTTATGATAGAGACATAGCTTCCTTTTACCACTTATTCAATGATAGCCGATATCGTCCTGATGAGCTTAAGATTTACCCAACCATGGTTATTCCAGGAACGCAATTATATGATGATTATATTGCAGGAGATTATGTAGCATTATCGAATGAAGAAACAGCAAAACTGGTTGCTGAAATTAAAACCATGGTTCCTCCTTATGTTCGAATTAAGAGAGTTTTAAGAGATATACCTGCTCATCAAATAGCCGGTGGTCCAAATAAAAGTGACCTTAGGCTTGACGCACAAGCTATTCTAAAACGTGAAGGAAAGAAATGTCGATGTATCCGTTGTAGAGAGGTTGGACGCCATGTTTATCAGAACAAAGGCGATCTTGATATGAATTCCATCCATTTTGTTCATCGTAAATATTCCGCTAGTGGAGGGACAGAACATTTTCTTTCTTACGAAGAAGTTCAAAATGATGTTATAATTGGGTTTTTGCGCCTTCGTGAATTAAGCAAAGACATAATCAGGACAGAGTTTATTAAAGAACCAACAATAGTAGTTAGAGAACTTCATGTTTATGGAGAATCTTTAGAGTTACGTACTTCAAGTAATAAACCAGTTCAGTGGCAACATAAAGGCTATGGGAAGAAACTACTATTAGAAGCTGAAAGTATAGCTGTAGACAATGGTTACGACAAGATATCCGTCATTTCAGGAGTAGGTGTTAGAGAGTATTATCGGTCACTTGGATATAAATTAGATGGACCTTATATGTCCAAATCACTCAAGTAGGCTTGTTTAGAAGGGTAATCTTATAATAATATCTGTGAGCTTCTACTTGAATAATAGATTCATGTGTTTACTATGCCTGCGAAAAAAAGAGAATTGATGATGCAACAAGTCAAACAATTACTAAATACTGCAGGTTATAGTATTGTTCAACTATCTCTAGAAAGCAAAGCTTGTTTTGATATTATAGCAAAGCGATTAGATAAATTACTCATCATCAAACTCTCACCTTACATAGATAGTTTTAGCCGGGATGATTCACACGAATTAAAGAATGTTGCCTCCTTTCTAAATGCATCTCCCTTAATAATAGGTGAAAGAGGAAAACGTTTTGATGAACTTAAGGATGGATTGGTTCTATTACGGTATGGAATGCCTGTGGTTGGACTTGAAACTTTTACAAATCTTATTAATCAAGGAATGCCCCCAATTGTATATTGCAGCCGTGGAAGATACTTTGTTCAAATCAATAGAAAACTTCTTCGACAATCTAGATTAGAAAAGAACCTAAGTTATGCAGATTTAGCTCAAAAAGTTGGCATGCTACGAGAAGATATTTCTGTATCTCGAAGAACTATTTACGAATATGAACACTCTATCAATCCTCCTCCTGAAATTGCCGTTATTCTAGAAAATATTTTAGAAACTCCATTGGCAGAAGGGATAAAGATTTTCGATCTTGAAATAGAGACAGAAGAAAGACCAAAATATTCTGTTGACAATCTATCTTCAATGAAAGAAGATGTATCAAAGATTTTGCAAGATTTAGGTTTTATTAGCCAATTTTGGACAAAATTATCTCCTTTTGATGCATTCGGTGAACACAAAAGCCATGATGTGCATAGTGGTCTCAACGTTCTTGTTTGTGTATCTGATGATCAAGACAAACGAGTTATCAATCGCGCGGTAATGACTCAAAGTATTGCTTCTTTCACAAAACGAAGAGCAATAATGATTGTTGAAGAGGACAAAGAGGACCCTCTTACTCAGACTATGCCAACTTTCACCATAGATGAACTTCAGCAGATGAAGAAAGCTTTTGATTTAGTGAAAAGATGGGTAAAGAAATATTCTGACTTAAAATAAAATGAAAAGGTTTAGAAGATTAAATCTAGTTTAAGCCTTCTTTTGACCAACAATTACAATATGATCTTTTTCATAAGGTTCGATATCTATTTTCTCGAGAATTGTTAAACCCGCAGATTCCAGATCTTTTGTAACTTCATCGAAGATGATTTTGGGGTCTTTGGTCACATCTATGCTCCTTGCTTTAACAGCAAAGAAGAAGTAACCATCCTTTTTGAGAAAAGTTTGAACATTATCTTTTAAGATTTCAGCTTGTCTTGGTTGGGCAACATCTTCGTAAACAACATCAACTAAAGGGACAGTAAAACTGTATTCTTCAGGAAACCTTGCATCTGCAAGTATAGGGATGATATTTTTTCGTCTCTCTGCAACTGCTACTAAATCTCTGAGAGAGCGTGCTGAAAATTCTACTGCAAAGATTGAACCATCTACCCCAATCATATCTGAAATGTGTGAGACTGTAGTTCCTGAAGCAGCACCAAGATATAGGATTTTAGAACCTTTGGTAAATGGAAAATTTTGTAAATCTTTCATGATTGCTGAACCTAATTTACTTTTGTGTGGATCAAATGTTCTGTATTCAATACCTTCCTTGGAAACTAAACGTTCTGTGTAAACTTTTTTACCGGGTTCAGCATTGATAGTCGCTAAACGAGTACTTCCATCTTTTGTTTTCAACCAGAACAGATTTGGATGTGAGTGTTTGTGTACTTCTGGCATAATTATCACCTTCTACGTTGGTAAGAACTTTTTCCTCCTTTCTTCTTAGGATAGTATGGCTTCTTACCTTTACCTTGTTTTCTATATTGTGGTTTAATTTGAGGACCTTTGTGTTGTCGAGGTTGGAATGATCTGTCAATAGGTGGTTTCTTTCCTTCTGGAGCTTCTTTGTATTTCTTTTTAATTTCCTCAACTTTTCTATCTACTTCCAATTTCAGCTGATCCCCAATAAATTCACCTTGAAAGAAATCAACTCTACCAGCGATTGTTAGCCGTCCTGCAATAGCTCTAGAGATATTTCCCCTCTGCCACCATGGACAACCATGAAGTTCAGGTATCTGATAGATAATACCATGTTTTGGTGGTTTAGCACCAGTTTTTAGAGCTCTAAACAGCGCTTTTTCTGCTCCTAACAGTTGAATTGTTGATGCAGGTTTCATTGCTAATTCTCGAAGACCACCTGCAAGTGCTATTAATCTAGCAGCTATTGGCGCACCTACTATTGCTTTCATATTAGGTGCAATTCGTGAAATTTCTCGACCTATCCAAGCTTCTAGTTTATCTCGTTCTTCATATAAATCGATCATACGAAGAGATAAATCTTGAAGAGGGTGCAAGTCATTTTCTGTAAAATTTGCTCCCATAGAATTTCTTGCAAGGTTTACAATGCGCTTGCTTTTCTCATTTGAAAAACCAAATGATTTTACATTTTCTTCAGTGAAATTGTCTTTTGTACCAATTGTGGTTATTATTTTACATAAAGTAAGATGATTTTGAACTTCTCTCATTATTTCAGGAAAATGAACTCCATACCATTCACTAATTCTGGCAGAAAATAGATTGGTGGTCTTATCAATATCATCCATTGAAAGAATAGCGTGAACAACGTTTTTATCCACTCTCTGAGAACTGTGCGCTACACGTTTTTTAGAAAGACTAATACCTACCTCTCTTACCAATTC
>DAOVRE010000235.1 GCA_030628305.1 Candidatus Heimdallarchaeota archaeon
AATGGGGAGACCAGAAAAAGCAAAAGACAGGCGAATGAAACCCCCTGTTCAGATGTTGTTTCCAATTGGAGATGCAGGAGGAAGATTAAGAGACTTGTTTGTTGCTGCTACTCATAAAAATATCAATGTAGAATTATCGCGTAGATTGTGTCCTTCATGTGGCACTCTTACCCACAACATTTTGTGTTCAACTTGCAATGCTCCTACTGTCGTCTCTGCAATTTGTTCTTCATGCAGCATGGAAACTACAGAAGATCGTTGTTCAAAATGTGGCAGGATGACACAACACTACCAATTGGTGAATTATCCATTAGCAAATCAGATTGAAGAAGCAAAGAAGAGAATTGGCCCCCCGATTCCTAAAAAAGTTAAAACCATAAAAAAGCTAATGAATAAGCTTCGAGCTCCTGAATTAATAGATAAAGGGATTTTAAGGGCAAAACATGAGCTTTTTGTTTATAGAGATGGGACAATTCGATTTGATTCGACTGATGCCGTACTAACACATTTTAAACCTTCAGAAATTGGAGCAACTATTCAACAATTACATAATCAAGGATACTCAGCTGATGCGCATGGAAAACCTTTGGTCAGTTCAGATCAAATTGTTGAACTTAAAATTCAGGATATAGTTTTGAACATAGATGGGGGTGAACATTTAGCTAGAGTTGCAAATTTTATTGATGAATTATTGGAAAAAGTGTATGGATTACCACACTATTACAATGTAAAAAAACCTTCAGATCTGATAGGAAAACTTGTCATGGGTTTAGCTCCACACACTTCAGCAGGAATTGTAGGGAGAATAATTGGATTCACTAAAGCTAAAGTTAACTTCGCTCATCCTTATTGGCACGCAGCGAAAAGAAGAAATTGCTTATCTAAAGATGAAGAAATCCTTATCTGGGATAACTATGCACGCCAATTAATTCGCAAAAATATTGGAGAAATTGTTGATGAACTTGTTGCTTTAGGGGCTCAACAAGAAATTGTTGATGATTATGGGACCCTTGCAATTGAGAATCTTCACCCACACTGGGAGGCTGTGAGTATAGATGAAGCAACTAATCAAGCTATTCTTCAACCAATAAAACATTGGATTAAAGGAAACAGTGAACAATGGATCAAAATCAGAACTGAAACTGGGAGAACTATTAAGATGACTCCTAATCATAATGCTTTGATTTGGAACCCATCCAGTAAACTTACTACAACGACTAAAGCAAAATATCTACAGATTGGAGATTATATCCCTATAGTAAGGAAAACCCCAATACCTATTATTCAACCCCCAGCGAATGTTAATATTCTAAAGGAATTATCCACCTTGCCTGATACTTCCAAATTCTTAAAATTCAAACATCAAGTACGTTTGCGTGGAGCAAATAGCTGGATGAAAGCTAAAATTTTTGCTTTTGCCAACAGAAAAAACATAATTGATTCTAGTAAAGAATATATTAAGTTTCCAAAACAAATTAGAGAATACTTTTTGAACATATTACCAGAAAAACCAATGAAACAACCATTATCTTCTGATTGGTTTAAGTCAATTCCTCTAAGCCACCTTAAAGTTTTACAAGAAATAAACGTATTTCAATGGGATGATGTCCCTCCTGGTGCAAGATTAGGTATGGCAAGAGATGATCATACTGTATTTCCCTATATGCCATTTACTACTGATTTGATGAGATTGTTAGGGTATTTAATAGCAGAAGGATACATCAGAGACGAAAGGACATGCTATCAAACTAATTTCAGCGTTCCAAATCCAGTTCTAAGAAAACACGTCAGATATTTAATAAAAACAGTATTAGGATCCAAACCCTATCATAAAAAGGATAACCATCAACTAGTACACACTGGAAGAATACATGCATACTTATTTGCTTACGCGTTCGGAATGAGAAGAAAGGCTCTCGATAAAAGAATTCCTGGTTTTATATTTGCACTACCTAAAAACTATCAGTTCTCTTTCCTTTCAGCTATTATTGATGGGGATGGTTCAATAATTACTCGTTCTTATAGAACAACAATCTACACAGGAAATTATAAACTTGCACAAGATTACAGCTTTTTGTTAATGTCAGTGGGTATTTTTGCTAGAATTTCAAAAATAAAAGGTGGAAGATACGGTGACCTAGTTTTGAGTAGATACAAAACGCTAGGGACAAAACCCAAACAGAATAACCCACTTTATCATATAAATATCCCCGGTAAAGAAAATGAAATCCTTTTCAACAATATAGATCTTAAGCATATCAAGAAAAAGCAAAATATTATTTCACTTATGAAGCGAAAATACCCTAAACCTAAGGCTTTTGAAGAAATAAGCAACACTATCGTAGCCGATAAGATAAAGAAAATTACTACTGTAAATTCAAAAGAAAATTCATATTGTTTAGAAGTTGAATCAAGAAACACTGGAACAGAAATATACCATAATATTGTAACTCTGAACTGTCTAGCTACAAATCAGTGCGACGGAGATGAAGATAGTTGTATCCTTGCTCTTGATGCTTTTCTTAATTTTTCTCGTTCCTATCTTCCTGAAATTCGTGGTGGTAAAATGGATGCTCCCTTGATTCTTGTTTCTAATCTTAATCCCCATGAAGTCGATGATGAATCCCACAATGTTGATACTTGTGTGAAATACCCTCTTACCTTTTATGAAGCAACTTTAGCTAGAAAATCTCCTAAAGACGTTCTTACCCTTATAGATATGATCAGTAATCGTTTAAGTGATGAGAGTGCTTACGAAGGTTTTCTATATTCTCACGAAACATCTCACATCTTTGAGGGACCAGAATCTACTGCTTATAAGAATCTTAAAACAATGAGCGATAAGGTTTATGCTCAACTTCATGTTGCTGAATTGATTAAAGCTGCAGACATAAAGGATGTTGCAACAAAAATAATCGCAAATCACTTCATACCTGATATGATAGGTAATCTCCGAGCCTTTGGTTCTCAGAAAATTAGATGTACCAATTGTGGTAATAAGACATATAGAAGAATGCCTCTAACGGGGGTTTGTTCAAAGTGTGGCGAGGCTAAATTGAATTTAACCGTACACCCTGCATCTGTAGCAAAGTACTTTGCTATGGCTAGTTCATTGGTAGAGGAATATGATCTTTCTGAATATTTGAAGAATAGATTAGCCATTATGAAACACAACTTGGAATCATTATTTGGCGAGGAAGCTTTAGTATCTTCAAAAGGAAAAGAACCTAAAAAAGTAAAAGAATCGGTGCAGTTGTCAAAATTTTTTAAGAAATACAGTTCTGATAAGTGAGTGTTAGTTCTTGATAAATTATATGCTTTTTAGAGCTATTTTATATCTAACGAATCATTTTTAATTATCTATAATTATTGGGAGTTGACTTGTTATGGTGAAAGAGACAGAAAAACAATCTGCTCTTCAGATGAGGGCTTTACTTAACCCTACTGGAAAGAATAAGTGGATTTATGCTACAATTTCATTCATTGTTGTTGTGATTCTAACAATACTCTTGTATTTCGTGCCAGACTATTTCTTCCTTGAAAAACTTACTAGTGACACAGTCTTTGAAATCTTAGAATTATATCAATATGAAATTACATTTGATGGATATTGGTCTGAAAGTGATTCGTCAAGTTCATTTGTTGCATTGTTCATAAGGATCCTTACGGGATGGGGCACTCATGACGATCTTACTCCCGTGATACGTTCTGTGACTGCACAAAGAAGATTTGCCGTTGTACGAGCGTGCACAGGTATGCAGGCAGGAGCTCTTCTCATAGGTTTAATCGTTGTTACCCCTGCAGATTTTTGGAAAAAAGTCAAGGCAACCTTCTTTACAATTGTCGCATTGAT
>DAOVRE010000030.1 GCA_030628305.1 Candidatus Heimdallarchaeota archaeon
AATTCAGTTGATGTAGAGTCTTGGATATCAAAATCATTTTCTTTAGATTACGAAAAAGATGATGAAGAGAATTAGTGTTCATTTTTCTCTTGAAGTATCCTTAACAAAAGCTCTTGCATTTGTTTCAGGAATAAGATTCGTATTTAGTTTTTTGTTTCTGTTGTTAAAAGAGGTAAAAAAAATTCAATACTGATAGTTGAAGTATTCTAAAATCCTATTGTATCAGTCTGTTTTGCTTTTTGCTATGTTTTTGGAGAAAATATATATAATCTTATAATAACCAAAGTAAACAAAAATAAAAAGTGACAATAAATGAACTGGAAAGAACTATCAACGAAAGTATTGTTAATTTTGAGTTCAATTTGGGTATATATTCCTATAGTAGCAGGTATTGTCACTATAATGTGGTATTTAATTCCAACAGCTTACATTTCATGGTACATTTTTCTTTCTCCTCCCACTAATATGTGGGCAGAAATGATATATAGCAATCCACTAAAATTTAATGTTTTTGGAATTATTTTTTGTATATTGATCATTATCACAGGTATTTATCTATTAATTCGGGGGTTGATAGAACTAGTTATTGATCGAAAAAATGATATTAACATCTCAAAAAATGGCCTCTATAAATATATTCGTCATCCACAGAATTTGGGAATAATACTAATATCCCTTTTTATTGCTTTATGGAAACGATTTCGTGTGGGTGATTTTCTTTCCTGGTTATTATTCGCATTAATTATAATCATATGGTCTGATCTAGAAGAAATGAAATTAGTGAAAACATACCCAGAAGAATACACTGAATACCGGAAGACTACTGGTTTTTTCTTTCCAAGAATAATTGAAAAAAGAAAACATCGAAGTACTGATTGGAAATATTATCTTTTTCGATATCTTATCTTCATTTGTATTTATTGTATAATTGTAGTTGCCATGTATTTTATTACACAATATTTCCCAGGAAGTACAGTCAGATAAGATAAGAACTCTCTTTCATTATTTAACTTAGAAATATGGAAAGATTGATGAAAAAAATATAAGACTTATACTAAATATAGAATTAATTCATATTTCCATAACAATGCTTTAATTAGTAATCCTAGAAGAATCGATAAAGTTAGATTAACTATTGTTCCTACTAGATAATAATCTCGTTTGGGGTTATTTATTTAATTATCACTAGAAGAAAGAAAAAAGTAAATATTAATTCACTAGTTTGGTGGAAAGATATCTCTCATGAAGAATTATTTTTTTAAACTAATGCTAAGGCAACTTAACTAGAATGGCTGATACTGTGTGTGCTTACTTGTTGGGTAGTGAACCTTCGACAAGAGAGAACCTTGCTAGACAACTTGGTAAGAAAGGAACTTCTTCTGATGTTTGTTTGTACAATTACGACAAGGATTTTACACTCGAAGTGGTAGACCCCCTTCGGTATCCTGATAAACCACTTGCAATGTTCCAAACTATTTTCATGACAGATGTACCTATAGTCTTGATTCCTATATCAGGTCCCGATATACATACAGCAGAATTCGGATTACTCCTGGAATCATTAGGTTTTGAAAATGGAATCATAGCAGTTGTTCATGAAGGAGAATATTTTGATAATGCTCAAATTGAGCAGAAAATCCAGAAAATGTTTTCTAATCTTCTCTTGAAAAATTACCCAATTTTGAATGTTGATTTAACAAAAGGAGAAACTGTGAATGAGCTGAAATTGATGATAAAAGAAAAGTCATTTACTAGACCTTCATTCTTATGGGCAGAAAAAGATCATTCAAGAGTAGATATTGACCATGTTTTTCCAATTAAGGGAATAGGAACAGTTATTCTTGGGAGAGTTAGAGCTGGTAGACTGAAAAAAGGAGAAACGCTTCATGTTTTTCCCTCAAAAAGAAACTGTATTCTTCGCTCAATTCAAATCAGCGATGTAGATTATAATGAAGCTGATACAGGAAAAAGAGTAGGACTTGCTCTTCGAGGAGTATTGCCAAAAGATGTTCAAAGAGGGTTTATTCTCTCAAATAGTATAGGCTGGATTATTTCTTCAGAATTAGACGTAAAATTGAAGGTTGCTCCTTACTCTAAACTGCCGGAAGAAGGAAAAACAAGACACTTGATTGTTGGTCTCCATGCAGTACCTGCAAAGGTTTTAACATGTGCACCAATAAAGGATGAAGAACCAGGTATGTTTTGTATTTCATTGAAATTAGATCAAGAAATAGCTTTCTTTCATGAAGAACCTGCACTGCTAATTGATTTGAACGGTAAACCAAAAACAATTGGATTTTGTAAGCTTGTTTAGTTTATGAGAAGAGTTTGTTAAGTTTTTATTTGAAATTAACAAAGATTTAAATCTATGATTCTAATGTTTGGACTTATTAGAGTAGTTTGGTTATCAACATAGAAAAATCGAACAAATTAAGCTAATTTCTTTGTTAGTACTTTCTTATCCGTTGAACAAGATTGATCAATGCTTATTAGTAATATTTCTGACTTTTCTGTTTATCAGAAATAATTATAAGTGGTTGACAGATGATGGATTTGACAAGTGACTTCTATGGGTTCAAATATAGACCAATCCTATTTCAGAAAACGAATTTTTCCTATTTTCAGTTTTGTGTTTGGACCTATTTTGATTTCTGTAGGCATTTTTGTTCCAAATATTCTATGGAAAATTATATTCATTGTTGCAGGTTCAAGCCTTATAATCAGTTTATATCTTTCAAGAAGAATTAATCCTTTTTCATCCCAAGAGTTGTGCCCTGCTTGCCATGGTTCTGGTTCAGTTAAAAATCAATCAGATCAGCTTTCAGAGCATTTTGTCAAGAGTTGCTTAAGTTACAAAGCAACAACCAGAACTTGTGGAATGTGTGAAGGTACAGGTAAAAAGAAACAGCAATTATCAGATTGAGTAATAGATTCTACGGAAACTTTTTAGGAGTTCATAGAATGAAATTACATGTGACATTGAGATTCTGTGAAAATTGCCATACTCAAGTAGAAGATGATGCAACATTTTGTTTTGAATGTGGACACGAACTAAAATTTCTAAAACTCAATTCATCTACTAATCAGTCTTCAGAAAGTAAAAACAATATCCATCCAACTATTCAGAATGGAAGCTCGCCTAACGAGCTTACTTACGCACAGCAAGATATTTATGGTAAACAGCAAGGAAAGAATTATAGACGCAAAAGATTGTCGTCAAGAATGATTTCTCGCATAATTAGTTTTGCTATAATGATGGCAATAATCTACACATTAGGTTACATCTTTTTAAGTTAAATTTTTAAAAATCTTATAACTAACCATATTCACATGGTGGTATGGTCTTTATTGATTATGTCTGGCATTCCATTATTGCTATCTTCGCTTTTGCTCACCCCATGTTCCAAACTAGTTCTTTTGCTAATATATGGGGCGGAGGTAAACCTGTTGACATGGGTAAAACTTGGAAAGGAAAGAGGATTTTAGGTGATAATAAGACTTGGAAAGGATTTATTGCTGGGTTGATTGCAGGAACATTCTTTGGAGCAGCATTCTCTTTCTTCTTTGCTGATCCCTTCAATCTGTTTTACGGAAATGTTTTCCCTTGCGAATATCCATTGTATATAGGCTTTTTCTTTTCAATTGGAACCCATTTAGCAGACTTCATAGGTTCCTTCATTAAAAGGAGAATAAGTATTGCTCCAGGAAGAGGTTTATTCCCATGGGATCAAATGGGGTACATCCTAACCGGTTTTGCTTGTAGCATAGGTTTTATGTTTCCTTTAAGAGAGTTCTTCTGGTATTATTTCCTGTTTTTGCTAATAGCTACTTTCTTTATTCATATACTTGTCAGCTTTATCGCTTATAAATTGGGAATAAAAAATGTATGGTACTGATAAATTGACAAAATAACTTTTATTATACCCTTCTATTTTTTCTTTAATGGAAAAAAAAGAAGAGAAGACTAAATTTGATTTAATGACACAAGCTAATTATGAGAAACTTGCTAAAGTTGAGTTTGTACCTCTCTCTGATGGGTCACAAATTAGAACTCTATATACTGAAACTCCAGAAGAAACGTCTACTAACTTCACCCTTGTTCTTGTTGCTGGTTGGGTCTCGATAGTTTTAGGCTGGGATGATCTACTTATGGAAGCTAAAGAGCTTTTTAATATTCTATATGTAGAATCCAGAGAAAAAGCTACAAGTATAGTTCCAAAAAAAGGAAAATTTGATCTTGATCGCTATGCTTTGGATATCAAGGAAGCTATTGAATATCATCAACTTAATGAAAAAGAGACGATTATACTCTCTACATCCTTCGGTGCAACTCTAGTCGCTTTAATGCTGAAAAATTCAGAAATTAATCCCTACCTCTCTATTCTTATTGGTCCCATAGAACGAATTATCTTGCCTTTAGCTATAAAATTAGCTCTACTCATTTTACCTTCATGGATGTTTAATCTAATTAAACCCATTGGATACTGGTGGGTAAGGAAATATAAGACAGAAGATGGATATCAAGCTGCCCGTTATATTCGAGCAATTCGTGACTCTGATCCAAGAAAATGGAAGAACACTATAAGACATGTAGCTTTTGTTAAGTTTTGGGATTATTATGAAGGTTTAGAAAATAATATTCTTGTTATTGATGAAAGTGAAGATCCACTACATGATACTGAAACAACAATAAAGATAGCTTCACTCATGCCAAATTCTAGACTTATTGATATCAAAACAAACAGAGCAGCACATTCGTCACCGATGATAGAAATAATGCGTAAAGAAATTAAGAGAAAATAGTAAATTCCCAATCATTTTTTGAGGAAAAAAAATAAAAAAGAAGAAAATTTAAATTACTTTTCTTTTTCTTCTAAGTATTAATGGAAAGATTAGTACAGTAAAAGTTGTTAAGATAATTGGTATCATTGTTTTTGATTTCTCAAATTCTACTATTACTGGAGATGTTCCATATCTTGCTATAGTCTCATTTACAGCTTTTGTTGCATCGATAAGACCATATCCGAAGTATTCGTCGAATCCTACCATTCCTAAATCTAAAGCTGTATCATGAAGTATCTCCCGAATTTGATTCACAGTTATATCATAATTTACCGATCTCATAAGAGCGATAACACCTGCCACTTGAGGACAAGCAAAAGATGTTCCAATTCCACCCCAATAAGGAGTAGAAGGATAATAAGTAGGTGGTAAAGTACTATTGATTAAGTGATCCATTGTGATAAATAATTCATCTCCTACTGGAGCGACTAATTCTGTCCATACCCCATAATTACTATAATCTGCTTTTGCGTAAGTAATGTTTGTTGCACCCACTGCAATAACTTCATCATATCCTCCAGGAAATGATTGAAACTCTACTCCACCTGTTGGTTGCCAAGTATTTCCTGTAACAGAGACTACAGGTACATTTTGTGAGATAGCATAAACAATGTCATCATAATATGATGAATCATTGGCATAATATTGAAGACTTAGATTAATAACGTCAGCTCCATTGTCAACTGCATAACGAATAGCATTTCCAAAATCCTCATATGATGTCCCAGCATAGTTAAACTCATCTAAAATGCGTATGTCCATAATCCTACAATCAGGTGCAACTCCCGCAATACCATATAGATCTATTGGGGCAGCAATAATTCCTGAAATGAACGTAGCATGCCAGTGAATAGGATCTAAAGGTTCAGGTTCTGGGGTATTATCGGAACTTGTAAAGTCCCAACCTGCAACATCATCTATGTAACCATTTAAATCATCATCTATCCCATTGTCTGCTATTTCATCAACATTGACCCAAGATGTACTTGTTAGTTCAGGATGTGAGAAATCGATGCCAGAATCTATTACCGCTATGATAAGGTCTTCAGAGCCATTAGTTATTTCCCAAGCTCCTGTTATATTTATCTGATCTAGATGCCAACCAATTTCTAATGGACTTGATATGGAAAATGAAGATTTAGCAATACAATGTTTTTCTGCTAAAGGTTGTGTTAGTAAGGCTAAAAGAAAAAGTGTGATTATAAAAAGTGAATTTCTCTTCCTCATAATAATCAAAGTAACTATATTCGAGGTTCTAAATAAAGTATTTGTAAAATGTAAAAAAAGATAGAGGAAAGTAGAAAGTGATTGGAATTTGTAATAGATAGTCATGATGGAGATAATGCGTAAAGAGATCAAAATTCTCTAATATCTTTCTATTTTTCACTATTCTGTTTTGCATAATAATTTCGTACTATATCAAGCTGAAAGACCTTATCGACATCCATACCTAATTCTGGATCATCTGCTATCACACCTAAACAGGCATTAGGCGTTTTGAAGAAATACTTGTTTACAACATCATTAAATCCTTGCATTGTAATTCTTCTGAAGAACAATTTTATCACTGTAATTGGACTAAAAATAAGTAGAGCTTTAAACACAGCTTTTCTATTACGTACAATCTGCTCAAATAACTCTCCGTGAGTTTCAATTATTGATGGTTTAGTCAATATAGTATCTCCTGAACACCAACTAACATCCTTAAGGTGTACATAGGTCCTCTTAGAACCTGGGAATTTAGACTCCATATCCTTTTCATCAATTAGGCACATATAATATAGAGCTTTTAGCTCACCATCTGTAGTCATTCTACATTTTTCAATGAATCTTTCAAGTTTATCTGTTGTTATTAAAGGTGTATCACTTGTAATTATTAAAACATAATCTGGTTCATCCTTATCTGAATAGATGGTGTTTTTAAAATATCTAAGTTTATCAATAATGTCTCCGTTATAATCATCAAAAATCACTGGGTGGTCTGTATCCCACAAATCCTCAGGCATTCCACTAATATAGATATTTCTGATTCCGTTGATTTCTTTAATAGCTTCAATTTGATGTTCAATGAACATCTTATCCCCTAATTTGAGGAAAGCCTTTCTAGTAACTTTCTCTTGTATCAAAATATCAGTATCTTTCTCACTGTAACCTGCTAATACAATAGCATCTAAAATCATGTTTTTCATCTGTAGTTACTTGTTTTAAAATTTTGCTATAACCTATGTTTGATTAACAAGTTGGATTTAATGGAAGGATTCTTCAACTGAATACTCAAATCAGTAAATGATAATATTCTTAAAGCATTCAAAAAACCATCAATCATGACTTTATCAGCTGAAGATAAATTTACATCATTCATGCGCGCGAAATATGAAGATCTTTGTGAAGAGCATCTCCTTGAAATGTCCGATGGAACAACTGTTAGGATATTAAGAAGTTATGCTCCAAAGAAAGCAAGTAATGGATTTACTTTGTTTATTGTTGCCGGATGGGGTTCTGTTGTTTTGGGATGGGATGATGTACTTTTAGAAGCAATGAAGGATTTTGATATAGTATACTTCGAGACAAGAGAAAAAGCTTCTAGCACTCTTGCAAAGAAATCGAAAAATGATATAGATCGCTTCTCAGAAGATATCAAAGAAGCTATTGAAATACTTAAATTTGACTCAACCAAAATATTGCTTTTTGGATCCAGTTTTGGTTCAGCAATTCTAGCAGATGGTTTTCGAAAGAACAAATTCGATTCTTTTCTCAATGTTCTAGTCGCTCCAGCAATTCAAATGGATCTTCCCCCTGGTTTGAGATACATTATTCCTGTAACTCCTCACATAATTATGAAACCAGTTAAACCCTTGATTAGATGGTGGTTGAAGAAAAGTAAGAGTGAATCACCAGAACAAGCTGCTAAATATATTCGTGTTATGAATGAAGCTGAATCCAAGAAATGGAAAAATGTTGCAATGAATTTTCTTTTTTGGAAGTGGTGGGATGTTTACTCAGGTGTTAAACATAATCTCCTACTAATTGCAGCTGAAAAGGATAAAATGCATGCTGCTGAAGTAACTCAGAGGATAAGAGACCTGATGGTAAATTCAGTATATATCAATTTAGAGACAAATGAGAAAACCCATACTAAACCAATTGTCGACTTAGTTCGGGAACACTTAAAGAAAAAGCAATTAGAATCAGGAAGTAAGTAAGATGAGTGATTCAAGCTACGATGTTATCATCATCGGTTCAGGTATGGGTGGCTTAGGAGCAGGTTTAACACTTCAAAATCACAATCCCAATCTCAAGACAGTCATTCTTGAACAGCACTCTATCCCCGGTGGATTTGTAACAGGTTTCAAACGCAAAGGAATGTATTTTGATGCTGGAGCAGAAGGCATAATCTATGCTGGAGACAATCAGGCTTTATCTCTTATTTTACAAAAACTTGGAGTAGAACAAGAATTCATTAAAATCGATCCTCTTGAAATACTCTATTATCCTGATAAAGAAATTTCTCTTCATGCTGATTCTGAAAAGTTTCTAGACGAATTAATTCAACACTTTCCCGATAGCGAATCAGAATTACGAAATTATTTTGAAACTATGGAAAAGATGACAGAAGAAGTATGGCATTATGGTCCAACAGATTATACAAATTCTCTATGGACTATGTTAAAATTTCTAGTTCGAGCTAAAACTCTCAGAAAACACATGTTAAAATCATTCCAAAAATATCTTGATAAAAAAATATCGAACGTTGAACTCCATCCTATTCTTAGTTTTTACAATCTTTGGTTAGGTCTTCCCCCTAAAGATACTATGGCCCCTATAGGAATTGTAGTAGGTGGTAATCCTTTCTTGAAAGGGAATTTCTATCCTAAGGGAGGAATGCTTGGATACGCTAAGAACCTTGCTTCTTATTATAAAAAGAAGGGTGGAGAAATTCGATACAATGCAATGGTAGAGCAGATTATTGTTGAAGATAAAACAGCTGTTGGGGTGAAATTAAATTCTGGAGAGGAAATCAGAGCGAGACTTATCATATCTAACGCAGATCTTAAGCGGACTTATCTCAACTTGCTTGGTAAGAAAAATATATCAAAAAATGATTATAAAAAAATGGTTGTACTAGAACCTTCAATTTCAGGTTTTGGTGTTTTCCTAGGTGTTGATATGGATTTAACAAAATTCCCCTCACACTTAACTGTCTTTAACGATTATAAAGAGATAATTGGTCCAGTATTAGAAGGTGAATTTACATTGAATGGCGTCGCAATGAGAATTCCTTCAAAAATCGATGATAGCCTAAAATCAGATAAAGGCACTGGAATAGTAATTTTAGCTATAGCTCCATATGAGTGGAAAAATAGGTGGAAAGTAACAATTGAAGGTGAAAGGGCAGAAGAATACAAGAAACTCAAAGAGAAATATGCAGAGCAAATGATTAAAATTGCTGAAAGAGCTATTCCTGGATTATCGGAAAATATTATTGTTAAAGAAATTGCTACACCTATTACTTTTGAAAGGTACTCTTTAAATGATGGTGGAGGATGGTATGGACCTCAGAAAGGCCAGAGAAGATCTAGCTACAAATATCCGCTTGATAATCTTATTTTAACAGGTGCAAATGTTGACAGTACAGGTGTTCCAACAGCGTTTATTTCAGGTGTAAAAACCGCTGAAAAAATGATTAAGAAGAGGAAATTATAAGAAAAAGACTAGTAAATGGGAAAAAAAGAATTATTTGTTATTCGATCTCTTCCTAGATATCAAAGATATAGGAATAATTGCAAGACCGAATAAAAATACAAAGATTAGCATATTGATGTTGCTCGAAAATTCTGAAATCGGAGTTATAATGGGCTCACCTAGAGGATAAATGTCACTAGAACCAGCTGAACCATCGATTAAATAATTTCCACCTGTCCAATCAGACCAAGAGTTGCCTTCAAGTAATATAGTATCATGCCAAGTATTATTTTTTCCATCATCATAAGCTTGAGAAGTTCCACCTAGATTATTGTCTTTAAAGGTATTATGGTGAATAGTATTATTGGTGGAATCAGAATGTAAGAAGACTCCGTATTTGTTATTTTCTAGTATATAATTGTAAGTAACAACACAGAAATCAGAAGCATAAAGATTGATGCCATATTCGTTATTGATGCATGTGTTATTGGCAACAGCAAAACTACTAGACTCTCTAAGATAGATGCCTATTTTGCTATTGTTGCTACATGTGTTGTTAGTAATAACAAAACTACTAGATCCCCAAAGATAGATGCCCCAATTGTTATTGTTGCACGTATTGTTAACAACAGAAGAAATAACAGAATAGTAAAAATAGATGCCTAAGTTGCTATTGTTGCTACATGTGTTGTTAGTAACAGTACAACTAACAGATCGGGAAATATAAAAGCCATTGTAATTAGTATTGCACGTATTATTAACAATTAATAAATAAGTGCAGAAGTAGAGATATAGACCAGTTGTAGCGCCGTCTAATATTTGGTCACGTACTGTTACATTTGTACAATTGACTAATATTAACTGTCCATAAACTGGCTCAGCAATGATTATAGAGTCGAGGTTAGTGTAAAAACCTATTTCTTTCCCATTCACCCAATTGTTATATACAGAGTAGGATAAGTAAGCATCAATACTATTTTCGTAAATAGCTAAACTACAATTAATAAAAGTGTTGTTGGCAACTGTAGAACCATCAGATTCGTCAAGATATATACCAT
>DAOVRE010000018.1 GCA_030628305.1 Candidatus Heimdallarchaeota archaeon
ATGATTGATCCTCAAGGGAGATTCTTCCAAAACACTCATGGGATTATTGAATATAGCAAGTCAATAATTAATCATAATCCTTTGGAAGAAATAAATAAGCTTGGATGGAAAAAAAGGAGATTCTTTAAAAGAGGTGGTTTCTATGATTGGTAAGATACAATCAAACCAGTATCAAAAAGAGGTGAGAAAGAAATGTCTTTAGATGAAAGATTCCTAAACTGGACAACATTTGAACACTATTCAGAAAAAGATTATTTTCAATTCCTTCAGGAAAATCTCCCTCAAGGATTTTATGTAATTCATTCAAAATATATTGAAACTAAAGATATTCATCTGGAATTAGATTTTATAGTTATATGCCCAGGAAGAATATATTTAGTAGAACAAAAATGTTGGGGTCATAAAGTAGTAGGAAATGATTATGAATGGGAAGTATATCGTCATAAAGATCCAGAACCAATTAAAAGAAAATCACCTTACAAATTGGTTCAAGATAAACAGAGAAAATTTAAAACAGAGATACAAGAATTGTATGGTGGCAAATATATACCAATAATAACTTCTGTAATCGTGCTAGGTAGTCCTGGTAGAAGAAAGATTGAAAGGCAACTTAAAGGAAAATGCAAAAGTATAACTTTTACTCCTGAAGAGTCACTGACTGTCTTTCTACAACATGATAAGTATGAGGATAAAAAACAAGAAACTAAGCTAAAAAAACAATCAAGAGCAATCTTTGATTTTATGAAAAGAACTCTTGAGGATATAGACAAAATAGAAATCGAATGTATTTCTCTCATGGATTCTAAGGGTTGGGAACTAGTTTTACGAACTAAAAATGATGAGATTTATATTGAATATGAGAGGGGAAATTTTTCTGATCCAAAATCAATAATGTTTGATATAAAATCTCCTAGTCTTCAAACGAATTACTATTTCGAAGCTCTAGGTTATCTCAAAGAAACAATAGAGAAACATCTTATATCATCTTCTAAACTACAAATTCCGTATATAGAAGGTTTGTTAAAAATCTCTCAGAATTGGGTTAATACAATTAAGAAAGGAAAGATTTTACCTGGAATTGAATATATTCCTTTATTAAAATTTAAGGATTTAAAGGATGTTTATCTTTATTTATCTGGTGGATTAGTAAGAGTAGATACAGACTATCATCCTTCTTTTAGGAATTTTAGAGAAAACAACCTGAAACAGAAATCAGTAAGGGATAATTTTCTAATCATTGAAGGTCTTATAGGTTCTGGTAAAACAACTCAGTTATGCAGAATAGCTTATGAATCAATGGAAGAGGGGAAGGATGTTTATATTGTTAACCCTGAGATTTCTATTCCAGAAGGTTTGAAAATACATAATTCAGTATTGATTATAGATAATTTCTCAAGAGTTCATCCAAAGAATATTCAAATAATTAAAAGATTAGCAGATAGTGGAAAAAATATTGTATATGGATGTTTAAGAAAGGAATTGAGTCAACTAGTTATCAAAAGATATCAAGAATGCTTTGAAAATGCTAAAATACCTTGGAGAGCTGTCGAACTACCTGAATGGTCTTATGAATTACAATTCGAATTATTTAGTGAACTTCAAAACGATTGGAAATGCTATGTTGTAGAAGAAAGCATTCCGTCATTGTTACAATACAGTTTAGGAAATCCTACTTTATTAAGTGAACCTCTGAAATTTCCAATTAGAACAAGAGGTTCTCCTTCAGTTCCCGAAGCTTTCATTGATTCTTTTAGAGGTGGTATAGGAGTTCCTTCTATGTACATTAAACATTTGCGTTTGATTTCTGATTTCGTAGATATTTCAAAAGAAGATAGCGAAAAAGTCATTAAATCAATTTTTATCTTTGTAAATCTGAATCAATACTTTCCCGAATTTATTTGGCATTATCTTTCTAAAGAACTTGATCTTTTACCATTAGATAATCCAATTATGCAATCTTTCATGCTGAGTGCTTATTCTGAAAGATGCCAGTTTTTTGAAAGATGGAAAAACTTCTTTCAATACTGTAAAACTATTCCTAAAAAGTTCTTTATAGAAGCATCTCAAACAGGTGAAGATGAGAAATTTAAACAAATTCTGAAGAATTTAAATCTCAATAAGTGGAACGATGAGTTAGGAAAATTGTTTAAGAATGGTATATCCTTTGACGCTAATTTCACAATAAAAACTATCTCATCAGTAGAGAAAATAATTCTTAGTTTGGTTGGATTAATAGATGAAGAGGAAATTTATGATGTTGATATTGGTCAGCTATTTGTTGATATTACTAAATTACCAAACAACATCCTTAAACAAGAATCTTCAATTCCAGTGATAATCTTAATGCTTTCTTTATTTTTGGAGAAAAGTAGAAAACCTGAACTAATAGCAGAAAAGTTAGAAAAGAGTTTTGTTTTCATTAAAGATTACAAAGATATAAACACCTTAGAAATTATTGCATTAGGTTTAAGGAATTTAATAGAATGGCTTGGATTTAATGGAAAGAAAATAAATGAGAAAATTAAAGGTGTTTTTGAAAAATATAAATCCTCTTTTCTTGAAAAAGTTCAAGCTAAAGAATATATAAAAAAGAGAAATGAAAGCTTTCCAGTTGAAATTTATCGGATAGCAATATGGATTGATGAACAATTTGCTGAAACAATAAAGGAAGAATTAAATTTAAGTCACTTATTTAGTAGTTATATAGAAGGTTTGATTGAATTTTATTGGTTAAGAAAAAATCAAAGTAATTTAGACATTAATCAAAAATGGTTTAGTTTTACTAAAATTCTCTTGAGATGGTTATGGGATCTTAAATACACTTCAGAAGAATTTGAATTATATGGGATGATAATAGATTCCTTGAGTTCAGAGAAGAAAGATTATGATGCACTATGTATCTGTTTATCAGCACTAAACATCTCATTAAAAACTAGAAATATTTTTGTCGAGGAATTCTTCAAAAGAGCTTCTGAAATATCTAAACAAACAAAAAATAAACTTTTACTTTCTATAATGGAAAGTTTCAAAACAATGGAATCAATATTTCAACCAGAATTTTTATCTAAAGAGTTTAATGATTTTGATAAACTATTGGAAACATATCAAGCAATTTTATATTATATCCATAATAATCAGATAGAAGCTGCAAAAGGGCTATTTGATGAGAGAGGAAATTTAATTAAAAAACACGATCAAAACTTATACTCAAACTATAATCATTTTTTCGATGAAAATATCCAAGAGGAAATTATTGATTTTCAACAAAGGTATGAAGAAGTGGAAAAGTATATCAAAGAAAACAATTCGGAAAAAATCATTGAATTAACCAATGATCTGCCTATTATAGATAAACCAATTAGAGCAAATAGTCTTTTCTTACTTTACAGAGAAAGAGCTACAGCATTACGCAATTTAGGAAAATATGATGAATCACTTTCAGTTTATTTACAAGCATACTCTTTGAGTTTCTTAGATATCTTAGGTTCAGCTTTAAGAAGTCACACTTTAGGACAAATTGGAGTTACATTCGATTTTATGAATAACCAGATATCAGCTCTACTGATGTGGTTACTTAACGGAAGACTCTTATTTCCTCATTTATTTATACGAAGAGTAAGTCAAATATCTCATCTCCCTAATCTAAATGTAATAACCGACTTAGAAAATCAAAGTAGACTTCCTGATTTTTCCACGAGACTTCGAATCTATGATACAACTAATTTACTAGCAAATAAACTTGCAGGTTCAGAATTTAAACAAGAGTTTAAACGATTAGCTGCTATATCCCTAAAGGATTCTGAATTTAATGCAGACATAAAGGGTCAATGTTATTCTTTAATGCTCTTGAGTAGAATTGCATATTTAAACCAAGAAAATTCATTGGAAGAGGAATGCTACAACAAAGCAGTTAAATTAAGTAAGCAAACTAAAAATTTAGATGCAAAGAACATTCTAAGAACAAGAAAGATGCCTTTTGAAGATATATTCTCTAGTACTCCAAAAGAGAAGAAAGAGACAGTGATGATAGAAAAAAAACCTATTAGAAATCTAATTGAAGAGATTCAATATGCTATGTCTCATAAAATGTATTCACAAGAATTATTTGAAAGAGGATTAGATTCTCTTGACAAAGCTATCAGCTTGAAAGGAGATGAAAAAGAGCTAATTCTCCTTTTTATTGGATTATATCAGATATCATCAAGATTTGAATCTAATCTCATAGATATTGCTTCTAGAATTAAAAAAATAAACATAGATCTCATTGAGGAAGAGAATAGAGAGATAATAATCAATCTTTCTTGGGATATAATCACCGATTTTATCATTCTGCAAGAAGAGATACAAGCTGAAGAATTACTAAGCAAAATATCACAACATGTAAATATTAAAGCAAGAGAAATGCACCTAACGTTACTTTTGATTTGTATTACATATAGAGATAGAGAAAGAGATAAAATGAAAAACATTGCATATAAGTGGATAGAAGATGGGATCTATATAAATTTCTTCGATAAAATACTTGTAATTTCAATCGATACAATTATGCAAAATATAGAACTAATAATACAAAGAATTTTGTTTATGAATGATGAATTGTTTTTCAAAAAAATGAGGAACCTTGAACAAATCTTTCCAAATGTAGATATATTAAGTAAGATAATAGATTCTTGTTATGAAATGAATCTCCAATCATCAAGTAAAAGAATCTTAAATGAAGCATTGGTCAAGTTTCCAGAAAATAAAAAACTACAAAACAAATACAAGAAGTACAATTTTGAAGAATAAGGCTTATTGATGTCCTACATTCCTTATGAAATCACAAAAAAGTCTATGAAAAGCTATATACTAAACTATACTCAACAAATACCAACATTGGATATAAAAATATCTAAAAACACTTTAGATTTAGAGAAAGTACAAAATCCTTCTAAATCCAATCTAAAGACTGGATTCTCTTTTAAAAATCTCTCAATAACCTTGCTGTTTGGTTACCGTTTATTTGTACGGATAACCTTTTTATCAAGAGGACTATCATAAGAAGGTAGGTTACCAACAAGGTTATCAATTGCTTGAAATTTCACTCATTTTAAAATCTACCCTTTATTTTAGAGAAGATTTATTTACTGCGTTAGATAATTTTGTTGTTTAATACTAGTAACTTCAGTCTAGGCAAGGGGTAAATCTAGAAAAACAGGAATTTAAGCAAAATGAACAAGAAAACAATTACAATAATAATCATCTATTTATTTTTATTCAGCAATATTTTTTCTTTTGGTTCTTTCATGTCCTATGGTGATAGTGAAGGAACTAAAATTGAAAATAGTTATACAACTAGCAGTTTAACTGAACCAACCCCACTTGATGGAACAGCATTTAACTATTATGCAAATGGTCAGATAATTGAACAAGGAACAGATATGATCCCACTAGCTACAAGCAATAGTACTCATCCTGTCACAAAGGATGAATTTCAACTAGTCAATTTAGATGAGATTGCTTGTCTCAATTGGGTAGATTCAGGTGCTGTCGATGCTTTCATTATAGATGATGTCAGTACTGGTTATAACAAAACACATGAGTTCCCATCAACAAACATAGATCCTTTTGGTACAGATTACACTCACGGATATCGTGGAGATATTGATATGGGGGATGTTGATGGCGACGGAATGGATGAAATTATTATTATAGATGATGATTCCACTTGGGGAAATATCTTGATCTTCGATGATAAAAAACACAATTACACTAAAATCGGAGATTTTCAGGTTACAAATCCACCTGGAAATCATAAATCTGTTTGCACAGGAGATATAGATGGAGACGGAATAGATGAGATTGTTTATGCAAGATATGTACAAGGGTCAACTCAACCTGTAGGTATTTCTTGTTCAGTTGCTTTGTGGGTGTATAAATTCTACCCAACTTGGACATGTTTAACTCCTTACCAATATAGGGTAAAAAATGGTTACTACGAATATTCTAATATCTTTGATGGAACCTATGATCCTTATTTTATGAATGCTCCAGAACTGGCTTGTGGTGACATAGATGCTGATGGCATGGATGAAATTGCTTGTGTTTTTCCTTTTAGAAACGCAGAACCTTTTTACGAAGATATTTGGTTATTTGACTATGATGTAAGTACTGGGAATTTCATCAGAACCTGGAGTTCATGGCTTTGGACAGAGTTAAACGGTGATATGGATGTCGCTTTTGGAGATTTTGACGGAGATGGTTTTGAAGAAATAGCTGTTTCAGCGACATATTGGGATGGTACATGGCTACATGGACAATTAAAAATTATTGAAGAGGACTTTACATAGGGAACATATGGAACATATCCTGCTACAGGCTCAGGTTGGGTTTTTAGATTTCCAGTAGCAACTGGAGATGTAGACGGTGACGGTCGTGATGAGATAGCAGTTACAAGAAGTTATCAGGCTGCTGTTGCTGATGCAATTTTTGTTATGGAATACTTGCCTGAAACTGATGATTACGGGGTTCTAGATGTTCTTACAGGTGATTATATAGACTGGACTTTGGCTATGGGGGATGTAGATTGTGATGGGGTGGCTGAAGTAATAAGCGCAGGTCGAACCTATCTAACAGTTTTTGATTACAATAAAACAAGTAGTCACTTTAATTCTACAGTGGTTAATAGTACTGTAGGTGCTGGGCACATAGCTTGTGGAGATGTGGATGGAGATGGAATGCGTCTGAAATATACTGGAGATTCTTGGACAAACACTGCTCCACCTGGAATTATTGCAACAATGGCTGCACCTCCGCTTTATGAAGGAATTCAACAAAACCATGTTTCTAGTTATACTGCTTTTGGAACAGAAACTTCTACAGGAATAGGAGTTAGTTCAGAACTAGGTACATCTGCAAGTTCGACATTTTCCTTTGAATATACTGTGGATCTTGATTTCATAGAACTTTTTAGATTTTCTTACAGTAGGACCATGGGTAAAGAATTTGCGAGAACTAGTACTGTAACAAAGACACTCATAAAAACAACGAGTTTTGCAACTGGGAGTACTGATGATGCTATCATCTATCATTCTACGGATTACACTTCGTACAAATATCAAATCATTTATCATCCATTTAATCCTACTATCGTGGGTCATAATATGACCATTGATATTCCTGATGCACCTTCAATTATACCATGGACTATAGATAATTTCAATTCCTACTATGGGTTAACAGTAGGTGCTGAAACTTTTCAACACAATCCAGGTGAACCTTGGACTTACTTGAGTAAAAATGAATCTACGTCTATTGCACCTGTTCAATGGTCATCTGGAGAACAGATTGTAGGACAGGGTTCAGGATTTACGACAGTTACAATAGAAGTTGAGACAATTGTAGGTTCAGAGATGGAAACAACAATTTCCTCAGATTATGGAATTGGTGCATCTATTTGTGGTGCAGGATATGACAGGTATTCTGGAATCTTTGAAACACATGCATATCAGATCTTTACGGGTGAATCTACTATATATGAAGGATGTGTAGGATATATCCAAGATAATACTACCTGGGCAGAATACAGTTACTTGTACAACATGCCAGTTTACTACATAGAGAATCCCAATGGACAAAATTATCAAGTTATCAATTATTATGTAGAAGGTGCAACACCTTTAACAACTGGTGACAAGGTTTCCGAATATCTTCGAAATAATTGGCTATGGATCGTTGGAACAGGTGTAGGTGTAGTAGCTATAGCTGGTGGATCAACTGTTACTGCAATTATGTTGAAACGTAAAAAAATGGGTGCAACATAAGAACAATACTTGTTCTTGGTAAAGTTGAAACATATAGAGTAAGCAATGCATACTATCACAATTTATTTATTTTCAAGGCTACACCATATGCACTACTTGTTCTTTTCTAGATTCAATAGGTGAAAATATGTTTCATACTATATTTAGCACTAAGGTTATCCATTTCCGAATCTGTTGGGCGTTTTTCGAATCGTTCAGCAGCATCTAGAACTTTAGGAAGATCTGAACTAATAATTTAGTCTCTACTCTAATTAGGTTTTAATTTCTTTTCAAGGGCTACATAAACTTTTTAACATCTCTTTCCATCTTCACTTCGGTGCATTTCATGAAGAAAAGACATATTTGCATGCTTCTTATAACAATTATTATCTTAGTTATTCCTACACAGATTTTTGCTTTATCTCCAACAATAACTAAAAATGAAACTGATGGAACAGTTTACAAAGTATCTGCCAATTACTCTAATACTTACATAAACGGTTCCTTTTTCGAACTATATATGGAAGTGGAAGCTGTTACTTTTGGAACTTTGGAAGGTGTTATTGTAGCTTTCTATGATATAGAAGTAGATATTTCTCTTTCAGGAGATACATACCTTCGTAATGGTAATACTTCTCTCTTAGATATAAACATCGAAGGGGGGAGTAGCTCATCTACTGTTTTGTTTAATCTATCAGACATAACAGATGACAACTTTCAGCTTACGACACACATTCATTTTAAAGGGAATAATACTCAAGGAGATGATCCTAGTTATGGTTTTATTTGGGTTCTTGGTTTTGTAAAAGTAAAAGAAGCAAGTGCGAGTATTATATTACCTATATTAGCAGTTTTGAGTATAGCATACATAGCAAATAAAAAATGGAAGAAATAACTATTTTTCTTTTTTTTACTTTTTGTTTATTTAATAAAAGAAAATAGTTTCTTTAATCCTTAGCAGCTACTGTAATAACAACATTTCCCTTTTTGTGTCCTTTATCGACATACTTGTGAGCTTCCACCATATCCTCCAACAGGTAACTTCTATCTATGAACGGTTTAATCTTCTCCTTCTCAATTAGATTTCTAAGGAAGGTCATTTTTTCTGTTGTTTCTGAAGTCATTGATTTTGCTGTAAGAAAGATTCCTTTTGGTTTTAGTACGCTTTTGCATTTTTTGTTTGAAACCTTGACTACTGTTTCAAAAACAACATCATAAACCTCACCACTTTGAGTAAAGTCTTCCTTGGTGTAGTCAATTATTTTATCTGCTCTTAATGATTTCACCATTTCTATTTTATCGGTACTGCAGACTCCAGTAACCTCAGCCCCAAAGTACTTAGCTAGTTGTACTGCATAGCTACCCATACTTCCAGAAGCGCCATAGATAAGAACCTTCTGTCCTTTCTGGATATCTGTTTTTCTAAGAATATGTAATGATGCCATTCCTGCAACAGGAACTGCAGCTGCTTCCTCGTATGTTAAATTTTCAGGTTTTATTGCTACAACTCCTTGCTTCCATTTTTCAGGAACACATACATACTCAGCATAAGAACCTTGTTTTAACATTGTAGTAGATCCAAAAATTTGGTCACCTTTCTTAAACAGTTTAACATCTTTACCAACGGATTCAACGTCCCCAGCAAATTCATAACCCAGTATAGGTTTTTTTGGTTTTCTGACACCATAAAATAATCTTAATACTAGAGTAAAAAATTTGGAATCTGGGTGTTTACCCTTTCGTCCGTTCACTACTGCAGCATTTACAGTTGTCACATACACTTTTACTAGAAGTTCATTATCCTTGGGAATAGGTTTCTCTATATCTCTTAATTCGAGAACTTCAGGTGGACCATACTTTTCATAAATAATTGCTTTCATTATTGTTTCAATAATGTTATAGGATTTTAGTTTTAAAAATCTATATGCAAATAAATGCTGAAGGACTTCATAAGAGAAATCCTGTACTTGAATAGTAGATAGTTAGTGCATTAAAGACAAAGCTTACTGTGAGTAAAAATACATCAAAAGGCTTATACCCTTTTATTCCAGCAAGATTAAAGAGAATAAAGAAACTGGCTATGACGATGTTTACTATACTATTAGCAGGAAATCCCAATATCAAAGATAGGAAAACCATAACAATTGGAATCACCATTATCACTGCCATTCCAAACCATACTATCTGACCTATCTTCTTTCCTTCTATTTCTCCAGGTGTTAATTCCCCTGCAAAAATTCTTAGCACATCACCTAACAAATAACACAACATACATGCTACCCATAAAATTGAAAGTATTATATTCAAATCTTCCATATTTATATCAAAAACCTCTATTGTGAAGTGATTGACATTATTCTTTAAACTTCCTCAATGAATTCTTATCTAGATTTTTTTCTTCTTCCGAATAGTATCCAAATAATCGTGGTTGTTAACCAAATTACTCCAAAAATTAGTGCAAAGAGAGCAGGAACTAACCCTGCCATCCCTGACATCCAAACATTAAATGCTAATGCTGTGACTATACTAAGAATTAAGAAAATTAATCCAGAAAAAATCATTAATAATGTTAGAAAAATATTAGGTGTGCTACGTCCTGTGCGATATAATCCAGAAACTAAAGCATTTTTTGTAGCACCTGAACGACTTTTAGCTGTTTCAGAGAAACTAGCTTTTATGTTATATTTGCTGAAATCGTCACCACAATCATCACAAAAGAGATTATTTATTGAGTTCTCTAGATTGCACTTCGGACAGAAAAAAGTCTGTTGTTGTACTGAAGCAGTCTTCGAAGAGATTTGTTCTCCATTGACCAAACTAATTCCACATACCCTACAAAATTTATCATTAAATGTAATTACAGAACCACAATTGTCACAAACTACATTTGACATTTCAAAAATCACATTCTATTCTGGAGATATAAAGTTTTTGTAATTTTTATTTTAAGGTCATTTAGATATTCATTTCAGATAGGTCTAGAACAGTAGCAATTGTTGCTTGTGTTATCTTCTTCATAAATTCAAAATCGAGTTTGTCAATAGTATCTGCTTCAGTGTGGTAATACGGATAGCGAAAATTCGCTGTATCTGTAATCATTAAAGCGGGAATATTTTCTCTCCAGAAAGGTGCATGATCTGATCGAAGTGTATCCGATAACCATTTAGCAATCTTCTCGAATCTTAGGGGAATTCTAGCCCACAAATATGGAAGCTTAATATCTTCGAGCTTACATTTCTTACAGAATAATTTTCCTAGTTCCTTTGAGTTCTTATCACTAACAACTGAAATGAAATCACCAATTATTTTGCGAGATTTTACCTTGTAAGATGGGAAAAATATTGGATGCATTAATGGAGGGAGAAATTGAGAGTTTCTTCTTTTACTTGTATAACCAATTGTTTCTAGATTAAT
Source organism: Candidatus Heimdallarchaeota archaeon (assembly GCA_030628305.1). Next base: position 11,196 of record DAOVRE010000018.1, read on the forward strand.
TACACCTATGATTTTCTTATCATCTTCAATAGCTTTCTTAACCCAATAATCACTCCCTACAAGTCCGAGTTGTCCAATCCAAGAAGTTCTCGTAATATGTAATCTACTTTCTATAATGTATTCACAATATTTCTTTTCTGAATCAGTTAAATCATCCTTGATCTCATCATATGATTTTTCCCAAGACTCTAGCATGGGTTTACCTTTTGATAACCTTACTGACACATTGAAAAAGAATTTCTTAATCATTTTATGAGAATGATGAGAAGTATAACGATAATCTTTATCAATAATTCCTAACTCTAATCCCCTATCCCTGTACAGTTGAACTAATGTTGGATGCAATTCTTCTAGAGTAAAACTGATAAAACGAACACTCCCAACATTTTTTTCAGAAGCTAAGACTCGTGCTGCTTCCAACATTGCTGCGATTGCTGAACCATTATCATTGGCTCCAGGAGCATTTCGTACGGTATCATAATGACTAGTAACCAAAATTTCAGGTTTAGTACCATCTCCCATAAATCCTTCAATATTTCTAAAAACCATATCAGTACCTTCAACTTCGAAGGTTTGTTCATTTGTGTTTAAGCCATATTGTTGAAATTCAGACAGGATATAATCAGCAGTTTTATTAAGTTTTTCAGGATTTACAATATGATGTTTTATACCCTCTATTTTCAAAACATGTTGATACATTCTCTCAACATCAACTTTATGTATCATATCATTCATTTTTGTATCAATTAACCTACTTTCTATAATATTTATTTTTTTCTATTTTTAAAATAATTTGAAAGCGAGTTTCTCTTATATCAAAAAATGCTAGTTGTTGCAAATTGCAATTAGAACTTGTGATGTGAGTTTATACACTTAAGAACAAAGTTAATAAAATAGAGGCTTATTTTTTCTAATTCATAATCCTTTTATAAAAAAAGAAAAAAGGTTCTAGCTTGGAGGATAAATAGATTATGAAGAAATTAAAAATTCTAATGGTGCTTTGCGTCACAATATTAATCTTGAACCCTCTTTCAATTATTGAAGGAGTAGAGAGTCATATCGATAGACCCTCTATCACAAT
>DAOVRE010000225.1 GCA_030628305.1 Candidatus Heimdallarchaeota archaeon
AAACATGGTTTTGGTCTATTTGCAGAAGAAGGCTTCAGATCGGTAACTGTTACAACCGTTGATAATAGAGAAAAGAACATGGATATCGATGCTCTTAACAAAGCTTTAGCTGAGAAAGGTTTTGTAATTGCTAATGGTTATGGTCCATTCAAAGGAAAGAATTTCCGAATAGGACATATGGGTGATCATAACCTCGATGGTTTAAAGGAGCTTTTAGCTACCATTGAAGAAATCTGGGAATTATAAAGGTGAAAAACAAATGCCAAAAATAATACTAACTGACAAATTAAATGAAAAAGCAGTTGAGGTTTTAGAATCAGCTGGTTTTGAGGTAAAAGTTGCTTGGGATATTCCCAAGGATGACCTTCCAAAAATTATTGGTGATTATGACGCAATTATCGTCCGCTCCGCTACAAAGGTTAGAGGCGATCTATTTGATAAAGCAGTTAATCTCAAAGTAATTGGAAGGGCTGGTGTAGGTCTTGATAACATTGACATGGAAACAGCACTTGCACGAAACATCAAAGTTGTAAACACTCCTGCAGCTACAACCAACTCTGTTGCTGAATTAGCATTAACAATGATTCTAGCTTCAACACGTGATGTAGTTAAAGGTACTAATGAAATCAAATCTGATCCAAGTAGTTTCAAAGCTCTGAAGAAAGAACTATTCTCCCGTGAAATTGACGGAAAAACTCTAGGGCTAATAGGAACTGGTAGAATTGGTACAAGTCTTGCAGTCAAATGCAAAGCTCTAGGTATGAATGCGATTGGATATGATGCTTTTGTTGCTGAGAATCCTGTTGTAGAAATGAAACCTACAATGGATGATGTCCTCAAAGAAGCAGATTATATTAGTCTCCATCTTCCTCTAAATAAAGACACCAAACATATGATTGGAAAAGAAGCTATTTCTAAAATGAAAAGTACAGCTGTTTTAATTAACTGTGCTAGAGGTGGAATAGTTGATGAGATTGCAGCACATGAAGCATTAGAATCTGGGGTACTAGGCTACTACTGTACTGATGTTTTCGAAATTGAACCTCCAAGCATCGATAATCCTCTACTTCATCACGAAAACATTATTGTCAGCCCTCATATTGGTGCTCAAACAGCAGAAGGTAACATGAGAGCTAGCGTTCAAGCAGCTGAAAGAGTTATAGACGCTTTTAAAGAACTTTAATATTTCTAATCTAAAGGAATAAACCATTCCTTTTTTTTTACCCTTTTAGTATAAATTACTAGAACATACAAGAAACATTTAAGATAATCCTTAATCACAGCAATAATCATGAAGATTGCTTTAGTAGGTTTAGGTGCTATCGGAGCTATTGTAGCTGCTGATATAGCAAAGAGTGGTCATCCTGTTTATGTCCCTTGTAAATATCAAGAAACTTTGGACATAGTTAAAGAGCGAGGGATAAAGGTAACGGGTGTAAGTGGTGAGTATATCGTAAAGGATAATCTCCATCCAGTTTTAGCAATTGAGGATTTACCTGCTGATCTTGATCTTGTTTTTCTTGTTACGAAGTTGAATGATATAGAAGATGTTACAAAAAGACTGGAAGATAAGTTGAGCCCAAATTACACTTTCATTACTATGACTAATGGGATGATTGAGGAGAAACTATGTCCTAAACTTGGAAGTGATCATTTGCTTGGATGTGTTACAAGTTTTGGTGCAACAAAAACGGGGCATGCTGAATCTGATAAAACATCTTCAGGAGAGATGGTCATTGGAAGATTAGATGGCCAGAAAAGAGAAGTTGATGATAAAATAATTGAGATGTTATCTGCAACCGTCCCCACTACTTGGTCCGATAATGTGAGGAATGAAAAATTTTCCAAGCTACTTATTAACCTATCAGTAGCTTCTTTTGGTGTTATAAGTGGTATGACTCTAGGTGAAATGCTTCAAAGGAGAATGACAAGAATAGCTTTTCTTACCGTTATGACTGAAGGAGCAAAAGTAGCTGATGTTAAAGGAATTGAACTTCAAAAACTAAACAACTTGAATCTTAATTTCTTAGTTCTAACAAAGCAAGAATTACATGGTTTTTCATTCAAACATTTCCTTAAGCAGACCATAATAAAAATAATCAGAAGAAAGTATAAGGATCTAAAATCCTCAAGTCTTCAATCAATTGAACGTGGAAAGAAGACCGAAATAGACTTTCTCAATGGATACTTAGTTGTTGAAGGCGAGAAGTATGGTGTTGAGACCCCCTTGAATAAATATGTTCTAGAAACTATTCAATCAATTGAACAAGGAGAAAAATCACCATCTTTGGAAGGATTGAAGCGTTTAGAAGAGAAAACAAAAGAGATTTGGGGGCTCTGAATCTTTTTTATTAGATGCATCTATCTACAGCTGAAGAACCCCTCTCATCATATTCTGTTTTTGTTACCCAGAGGTTTCTTTCATTGAAAATTTTTAAAGAAGAAAGAATTGATCCTCCAATCCAACTTTTAATTAATCTGTTCCTATCAGCTTCAACTTTAATCTCAATATGGTCTGGAATCTTGCTTCTAATATCTGAATAGAATCTTTCTCTGAAACCTCTATATAATGTTCCTCCACCTATTAAAACAATGTTTGATAAAACAAATTTAAGCAAATCTCTATCACATTTCTGAGCAGATTCTATTACAGCATCAGTTAAATCTCCAGGTTCCCCCGTTACACTCAATGGTTCATTTCGAAATAGAATTTCAGGTGCTTCGTACAAAATTTCATCGTATTTTACGAAATTGTCATTGATGATATTTGCAGATCTTATTTGTTTATCTGTTTTCTGCCAAATCTGTTTTTCTTTCTTAGGATTTTCAGACACATAGCACAATTCTTCAGTAGCATATCTGATGTTTTTGTCTATAATGTTTTTATTTAGGGTGTCTTTCAAATAATCAATGTGTTTGTTAGTATATTCTTTCATCAATCTAGTTACATCGTTTGCGCCTGTATTTCGAATACTAATGCTGTGAGTAATTAGCCAACCATCATAGATGGGAAGAATTCTAGTTGCTGAGGCACCGATATTTACAACTAATCCCGTCACATTTCCTCCAGCATAAAGCGCCATTAACTCTTTTACAGTAAAATACATCTTATAAACGTTAAATTGGTCAAAGAGGACTCTAGCAATTTTCCTTCTAATGACCTTCATTTGGTCATAAACTCCAATATAATCAAGCGAATTTTTATCACGAAGAATATTTTTTGCTTTTTCAGGAAGTGTAGAATTGTTTATCACTTCCATTTTTCCTCTAAGGGAATCAACATAAGTATCCTTTTGTGGTCTCTCAAGAATCAAAATTGCTATTTTCGAAGGGTTTACTTTCATTTTCTCGAAAATATGTCTAAAGAAAATTTCAAGGTTTTTTAGATCTATTTTCTCTTCAATGTTATTTGTTTCATAATAAATAGGAGCTTTTTTGATTATCTTCTTTTTTGCAATGACATTTGGACTTTGAATGAATGTATCGTCATTTGTAGAATAGAAAATTGCAGATTCAAAAATGTGTCTCGGTTGATTCTCACCTGCAAAACCTACTTTTGTAAAACTTGATCCTAGGTCAATTACCATAGTTGTAGGGTTTTTCATTCTTTCAACCAATTTAACCTCCTCCACTTGATTCTTCAGAATACCTTGAGATTTCATTAGATCAATATTTTTCAAAAACTTAGAACAGTGCTCACAATAATAACCAATTGTAATCCACTTACGTTTCTCAGTTCCCTTTCTTATATAGACTCTCTGCATAGCCTTTCCGCAATGTTTTGGTCGGGTTTTTTGTAGTTTATCTTGCACATTTTCCACCAATATTATATTTAACAAATTACTTGCAATTATTAAATATTCTCTAGGGTATATCGTACCAATGATATATCCTTGTGTAATGGTATATCATTTATTATTTATTTTGTCTGTACTAGAAGCAAATCGAAGAGTAAGATTTTATCATTCTGATTTA
>DAOVRE010000028.1 GCA_030628305.1 Candidatus Heimdallarchaeota archaeon
GTTGAAAATAAAAGAAAAAGGGAAAGAAACTGCAATTCTTTGATTTGAACCTGGAATGAGTACGTCTGTTAAGAAAATTGCTGATTATTCTTTTATGATTACTTATTAGATTAAATCAATAATATTTTCAAGCATGACATGTGTTTCTTTTTGTTCGAAACGAGTTATCAGATGAGTATCTGCAGCTGTTTTTAGCTCTTCTCTTAAACGATAATGAGCTTTCCTGCTGACGGTTTTCTTAAGCAAGTACCGTTTCTCTTGCAACTGTTTAAGATGGTGAGACGCGGATGTCTTTTGTATACCTAAATTGTTTACAATATCATCGTAAGTAATTCCATGATCATAGGCAATAGATTTCATGGATATGAGTGCTAAAATGAATGTTTGAGTATTATCATTTAGAGTAACCAAATCGTAAAAATCTTTGTTCAAATTAATGCCTAGAAATGAAACAACATCATTAACGAGAGATTTCGAAGCAATATCTATGCCATTATAATAACAATCCTCACATACTCTAGAGCAGATTTTAATTGCATTTAATAAGCTTCCACTTGCATTATTAGCTATATTAGTTAGAGTCTCTATAGAAAATGGTTGTTGTATCTGTTTATTCTTGGACAATTTTAAAACAAGAATCTCAAGTATCTCTTCCTCCGTCAATGAGTTGATTCTTTCACTAGGTACTATGTGGTTAATTAGATCATAATTAGAATAAGCTAAACTATTTTTTAGCCGTGTCCATCCTGAATGGGAAAAAACAAATACAATTGACTTATTCTGGAAATCCCTTTCCATTGCATAACGAAAATCTTCAAAAAATTCAACTAAATAATCTGCGTGGTCAATAATAATAAGCGATAGAGATTCTCCGCCAAAATCAGATTCACCAAGAATATTTCTAAAATTTTGTATGGATTTGGCAATAGAATATTGTTGATCTGTAAATTCAACTAACTCTTTTGCATCGATAAAAGCTGTGTTTTGAAGTTTTTTGGATGTCTTAATAATGTACCTGTGAGCAAGAGAAACTAAAGTGCTTATTCCCGATTGACTAGAACCAAATAAAACTCCATCCATTATTACTCCCTCTCCATTTATCTGCTTTTTTTCTAAACTCTGTGTGAAACTATTGTGGACTTTGTTGATGTATCGAATTACTTGTTTGAAACGTGGTTCAATGAATATTTCAGATTCTAGGTCTGCTAGGGTTATGTCTAGAAATGGATTAGCTTCAAATCCAAAAGAAACAAACGGATCTTGAGGTGTATATGAAATGCTGTCACTTTCTTTGATTGCTTCTCGTGCCAGTCTTTCAAATTTATCCATTATTGCCACAACAAATATTATCTAGACAACATCTGAACTATTCGAATATTTGAACTTTTCGTATCATTCGAATTATTCGAATTGTCAAACTTTCCGACAATAATAATTGATAGTGAAAAAATTCAAATTGTGAGCAAGAAATATAAGGGTCTGACTGGACAAAGAAAAAGGCTTATAGATGTCTGTAAGTTCCTTCGGATAATGAATGACAGTTCACCGAAAAGAGTTCACCATAATCCTCTATCTCAAAATCTTTTCATAATAACTCGAACATATTTCAGTTTCATCACTTCTTCTTCAAAGAAGGAGGGAGAAGATCAAGTCAATATTTTCTGGAAAATTCTAAGTTTTGTTGTTCTCCCAATAGCAATTTTCCTTCTTCCACTCTTTGATATCATTCTATTGATTTTCCTTCCTGGTTTACATCTATTCAAACCCTTATTTAAAGCAGGCTGGAAATACGGTTTTATTTCAGCAATTGGTGTTACTTTAGCTGTGGCTGTCATTACTCAATATGTGTTCTTCATTTATTCTTATCAATTTCAAGCTTTCAACTTATTTCTCGCAGACGAACCAAGAACATACATTCAAGTGCAAGTAGAATCAACATACATACAACAAAGTTTCAATCAATACAATAGTTTTGATAGAATTGCTGATATTGCATTAAATTACATCAATATGTCAGATCGTATTCTGCAGAGAGATTTGTTCTTCAAGAGAGGCATGTTCACGCAAACGTTTGATCCAATTACGAATGAAACGATTTTGCCAAATATACCTTTGATTGGTACGGAAGGCAAATTAAGGACGTATCTCTCAAATAATATTGCTATAGGCAGAGCTCCTGAAAATCCTTATGAGATTTTAGCAGTTGTTTCTTACGATTATTATAATCATTCTTCTATCCGTGTAAATAGTTCAATGAATTTATACATCCCAATTTCACTTACAAAAGATGCTTCTCTACATGTTCCTGATGCTTATACCACAGTAAATGTTTCAGGTATAGTGTTTTTAGATGAACTATCAGATTATAACGTTCTAGGATCTAATATTGGAATCCCCCTGGAATATATTTTAGAACTAAATGAACGGGCAGCAGCAGTAACATGGTGGATAGGGGGTGCTGAAATTCTTCAATCAGTTGTAATGACTTATGGTCTAGCTACCATGAACGAGGACCTGTTTTATGATGTTAATGCAATTGATGCTTTTCATTTAGAGGATGAAATAAATACTATAAAATTGATTGGTGTGGAGCTAAAAGAATGGTATTTACTACTTGCGGCCTACTCACAAGTTAGAATTAATTCTTTCTTAATTGATTTGTTGGAAAGCTTCCAGGACGAGTACAATCTGTATCAAACATTTATGTATTCTTTCTTATCGCCGATTATTGCTTTAACCATCATTCTTACTGTTTATGCAGCTAATTTAGTAAGGAAGAAACGTGATCAACAGCTTACAATTCTTACAGAAAGGGGGGCGAAACGGAGTGAAATAGGTTCATATTTAACTTTGGAATCCTTGATAATTGGAGGAGTATCTTTAGTCTTTGGTGTTATGGTGGGTCTTCCCATTTCTGCTCTTCTTACAAGAAGCTCAGGCTTTTTATCATTTTCAAATACAACTATTCCACTTCAAATTGACTTATCTTCAGTATATGTAGCTCTTATTGGTAGTGCAGGAGCGATATTATTAATTCAGATTGTAAACACGATTACACTTCTAAAAAAGAGAAGTATTGAAGATTATGGAAAAGTTGAGAAATCTCTTCCTAAATACTACAAATATTTTGTAGATCTAATATTTATTGTATTTGGCGTTGTATTATGGATTATTTACAAAATGCCAAGTTTAACAGCCTATCAAGATTTGACTGCTAGATATGTAGGTATACCTGCAACAATTCTAGTGATGTTTGGTTCAATACTCTTCATGCAGCGGTTACTTCCCCTATTCTCTAAAGCTTTTGTGAAAATAAGTACCACATTAAAAGCCGACATCGTCTCCCTAAGTGTAAGAGAAATCTCGCGATACCAGAAAAGTTTTGTTAGATCGTCAATGATTTTGACTCTGTCTTTCTCCTTAGTAGTTAGTTCAATTGTAATCCCATATACCTATCAAAACTATAACTCAGAAGGAGCATATTACGATTTAGGTGCAGATATAGTCATCCGTGGATTTCCAATTGATAATACATATCTGAAAGGTGAAGTTGATGCTCTTCCTGAAGTTGACTCATCAACTATTGTGCGATTTGTTAATCTTAGAGATGTTCAAGGAGATCTTTCTATTACGTATTCTGTCCTAGCGATAAATGTAACGGAATATGTACAAACGGCATATTTCAGAGATGATTTTGCTAATAAACCTTTATCAGATTTAATTGCTCAATTGGATAACCCTCTCAAGGTTCTTGTGCAAAAGGATGAACTTGGAGTATTAAATCAAAATATTGGAGATGAAATTAGTATCACATATAGGGCTTATAATGAGAGTATGCGAGAAATAATCGGTTCTCCCTTTTTCTATGAGAATATGTCTGTTTCAGTTGTAGATGAATATAATTATTGGCCAGTACTTGTTAAAGAACTAAGTTTGGGTAATGTCAGGTCAATCTTCTATCATTTTGTTGCAAGTATCGAGTTTATGGATTATATTCAGATAGCTCCATTTGATGCGATTGATTACCTGTTCATTAAAGGTAATTCAAGTTATGAACTTGCTGACGTTACTGAAAGAGTTCTTTCACTTACTGGTGGAATTGTAACAAATGTAGAAGATGAAATATTTGTCAAAGAAGATAGTCCTCGTTCTTCTATTCTCTTTTCAGCAATCAATTCTACATTAATCATGTCATTTGCAATAAATGCCATCATTCTTGCTTTGTTTGCATCTATTCAATTAATTGACAAAGCTAGAGAAATAGCAACGATGAAAGCTATTGGTATTTCCACAAAACAGCTGCTCAAATACTACTTGGCAGTATATTTTGCTCTTCTATTATTTACTACAATTTGTGGTTTAGTAGTAGGTTATATAACATCGACAATGCTCATGGGGGTATTAGCAACTAATCGAACAGTACCTCCATATTCGATGGGATTCCCAATTGTACAGCTCTTGATATCAATGAGTGCTCTACTACTTTCCGCATTTATTGGGGCCACTGTTCCAACATTTAGTTCTTCCAAGGAGGAAATTGGAACGGAGTTGAGGCAATCAGCATAGGTGATAATATGTCGTTCATAGAAATACGAGACTTAATTAAGATTTACAGACCAAAAGAATCAAATCTGAGAGTTCCAGCTTTAAGAGGAGTAGAACTTAATATTGAACAAGGTGAATTTATCTCCATAATAGGTCCTAGTGGAAGTGGTAAAACAACACTTCTGTTGATGCTAGCAGGTATGGCTGAACCTTCTGCGGGATACTTAAGAGTAGGTGATTTTAGATTAGATCAATATACTGAGGCTGACAGAAGTCATTACAGACGATTCAGCGTTGGTACTTTGTGGCAAATTCCTAATAGAAACCTAATTTGGGAAATTTCTGCTCTAGAGAATGTTGAAATTCCACTGCGTCTTCTAGGAACTCCAAGAGAACAGAGAATAAAGGAAGCCAAAGAGATGCTTGCTGAGGTTGGAATGGATCATAGAATGAACCATAAACCCAAACAGCTTTCCGGTGGTGAAGTCCAAAGAGTGGGTCTTGCCTGTGCATTAGCACACAAACCTTTACTACTTCTAGCTGATGAGCCTACAGGTGAGTTAGACTCAAAAACAGCTGGAGAGTTACTTCGCTATTTTAAGCATCTTAATGATACGCGAGGAATCACTGCTATAATGGTTACGCATGATTTTGATGTAGCTAAGGCGACTGATAGGTTGATTCAGATTGTCGATGGTCGTATATCCGGATACTCTCCTACAGCTGATCTAAAAACTATTAGCGACATGCATCAAGTATACCTTGACCGTTATGGAGGGCTTCAGCTTCCAAGGCATATAATTGATAAATTAGAAGTCCAACAAAAAATCGCTATCACAGAAGAGAATGGAAAGATAATTCTATCGCAAAATGGTGATTTTGTTCCTTCAAAAAAAGTGAAAAAGGATTAATCCATATAATTTTGGAAATCGAAATATATAACAACATGATTGAAAATATAGAGTTTAGATTGAAGTGAAAAGACCAATTGCAGAAGGAAAGTCTCCTCCAGAAATAGTGAAACCTCCTGAAACTAAACAAAAACCAGACAAATTGTTCAATTTAATCATTTTAAAAATGATGGCTGCACTAGCTTTCAGTGTAGCATTACTAGTTGGAGGAGTAACTTTACTTGTCTATTCATTGAATCCTTATGCTGCTGTAATTATAGGTTTTGAGGAAGAAATAATATCCGTATGGTCCTTTTTGGGTATTCATTTGACTCTCCTATTGTTTTACTACGCCGTTGCCCTTTTCAAATATATTGTAAGTGATTAATAATGAAATTACAACTGGAGAAACTTAAATTAAGAAAAAAGGACAAAAAGAAAATAGATTATTTTAGTTTATCAAATAAAGAAAAAATCAAATTAATTGCAATTTTCTGCTTAAAGTGGGGATTAATTATCTTAATTCCAAGTTTCCTAGTTTGGGTTCTTCTACTTGTATTTACACCATATTTGGGCTCATTTTTCTTCGAATATATATTGCAAATTATCCCTGCTGTGCTGTTGATATTAGGAGGTTGCATGGGTGGGTTAAGTAGATATAATATTCCACCGAAAATGAGAATAGTAGAACCAGATGATCAAGCAGTAACACCTGCTGATTTTCAAATAAGGGTAAAATACGATCCAACAGATATAGACCCCACCTCAATTAGAATTGTAATAAATGAGAAGGAACTTCAGGGGAAACATGATGAAACTGCTAATCAGCTCATCGTTCCCAAAATTTTCAAGTCTCCACCTAAAAAAGCTGTTACAATGCTTATAGAAGTTTCAGCAATTAGGAAAAATGGTAAGGAAGTTACAGATAAAATACGCATTATTTGTGACCCAGAATCTGATGAAGAAGACTATATTGAATATTGGGAATTTAAGAGAGAAGATGATACTTATTGGGGTAAAGAAATGAAAGCAGCTACTAGTCATGCAAGAAGAAGCTTCGTTTCATTACAATTAATAACTCTTGCAATAGTTCTTTTAGCAGTTAATGCATTAGTAACTCAAATTATCTTGATGATAACAGGAACTCCTTTTTAATAGTTTCATGAATTGCTAGTTTGTCAACATTTTTATTAGTACATAATCTAAATATTCTAAGAACGAGGTCTAGTTGATGTCAAAAAATCTAAGGGTATATTTCTACCTACTAAGTGCATTGTTATTCATTCCATTGATTTCTTCAAATACACTGTCATTTGATCAGGAGATTGATATGAATATACGTGCTGAAATTATCAAGGATCCAAGAGTACAGGCAATGATTAAAGAGGATCCAATTAATCCTACGCAAATATTAAAACTGATAGAAAATCTGGAAAACGAGAAGAATCCACCTTCTGATCCTGAAGTTAGTATAGATACAATAAAACGTGATGTTATTGATGAAGTACAAACCTTCTGGATGGTTACTGATTTCTACGAGGTTACTTACAGCCAAATAACTGCTACACTGTTGGCAATAGGAGCTAATTCTTACATTTATATCGCTAATAGTGTTATAAGTTCAGTGGGAACATCTAATGCTCGTACTCGAGCTGAAGAATGGAGAGATGAGTTTGAAAATAAAATCTATCCAACTAATCTCTTTTATTTTGGTGATCCTGATGGGTACCTTGATGACATAGACGGTGATCCTCATGTTACAATACTTCTAGCACCTTTGAGTGCAGATGTTGCTGGATATTTTGATCCCAATAATGAACGATCTGGTGCAACCTCTAATACTCGTGAAATGGTCTATGTCGATTATGATTATAATCGTTATAGTGTATTAGCTCATGAATTTCAACATTTGATACACTATAATTATGATCCTGACGAATATTGGTGGATTGATGAAGGGTGTGCAGAATTTTCGGCTTATTTGAATGGTTATGCTCTAGCTACAAATCTTACAGAATTCGCTCGAGATTACTTCCAACACAATCCTGAAGATTCCTTACTCTATTGGAATTATTATGACCACGAGAATTCAGAAAACGTTAGATCTGACTATGGTGGAGCATATATGTTCATCTTTTATTTTGCTGAAAAATACGGATCAGATGCAGTTCGTAATTTGGTTTCTGAAACGTTTGGCGGTCCATTAGGTGTTGAGAATACATTAGATGGTCTAGGTTTTTCGATAGACTTCAATGAACTTTATCTAAATTGGGTTACAGCTTTAAATGTAGATGATCCTTCATTTGGTGGTGGACTCTATGGTTTCGAGAACCTTGATATAAGTATAGATTATGAGTTGATTTCCATCTTTCCTAATGTTAAAACTGATAGATTAAATCGTTTTTATGGCATGTATGTTGCTAAACTTGTTTCTCCAGGTGATTTTATGATACTCGAAATTACTCCTCCTGGTTCTTACTCACTTGCTATCTCTGTTGCAGTTCATGATATTGCTGGTTGGTCTGTCACTCAGGAAATTCTTGATGCTGATATAAGTGTCCTGATAAATGGAACCTTAGTGGATACTGTTTATATTATTACAAGTATAGTTACTAGTACAACTCCATCTATTCCCCTAGCGGACTCTAGTCAATTCGGATTAGGCTATGCTGATACTCTAGATTACACTTACATTCCTGGTAAGCCTTTAACCATCACAACTGGAACCTTAAACTACCAAAGTAACAACTGGGATTTCTCCTTATATGATATTTACATTGAGGATGAGAACAGTACTGAAGTAACTGATACAAGTGGAATTTCTGTTTATGCCAAATTCGAAAAAAGTGGTTCGTCTTTGACTACTGAAAGCCTTGAAATGAATTATGATCCTACAAACAAATGGAATATTAATGAGAACTTACAGTATTTCTTTGAAGGAGATTATGCGATCACTATTGTTGCTTCTGGATCTGGCCAATATGGTGAGCAGGAGTTATCCTCAATAAATATAGCACATATTTTGATAGTTGAAATCCCCACTATTTCATTATATAATGTTACTGCACTTTATGTCTTTACAAACTCATCATATACACAGCTTGGGGGTTGGCAAACCTTTACAGAAGATGTAGAAGCTTATGTTCTACTATATGATGTTACAGATACACCTGTAGGTATTTTTGATATATTTTATAGATCTTCATCTAATAGTTGGGAAAGCGATTTGCTTCTAATGCATGAGTATAATGGAGAATATTATATCAAAGTCAGTTTCAAATATGCAGGAAGGACAGTAAGATCTGAAGAGTCTGATCATTTCCAATTAGAAGGAGAGATACCTACTCCAACAAATGGAATTGCATATCCATTCCTCCCAATAGTTCTAATCATATCTTTAGGTGCTATAGTTTTCATCAAGAGAAAAAATAAGAAATAGTTGATATTTCTATTTCTATCTCTATTCATCCTTTTACATATTAGGAATCGTTTATGTGACACGAATTTTGTACCAATTCTTTAGAAGTGCTTGTGCACATCATAGGGACCTCACATCCCCTCCTACTCCGCCCACAACCTCTTACAAGGATGCTTACAGTTCGCTTTTCGGTTTCTATTGGATGTAGACCAAGGATCACCTGGGAGTTGGTGCATATCTACAATCCTTCAATTAACGATTAACACTGAACTATAAAATTCCAAAAAAATTGTACAAAAAGATATTTATAATAAAGAAAAGAATAATCTGATATGAGTCAATTAGAATTAAGTGATATCTTTTCTGTAGATAGAGAAGGAAAACCAACGATGAAAATTGTTCTTTTTGGTCCTCCTTCAAGTGGTAAAACCAGTATGCTAACGGTTTTTAATGCTTTGCGTAGAATGGAAAATCCTGATACCATTGTTTCTAATTTATTGAAAATACAAGACGATTCTGGAAGAACTGTCTTTTTTGATCAAGGTGTCTTTCAAACTCCTCCATTTAAGGGAAAGAAATTTGACAGGTTACGATATCAATTATGGACAGTGCCAGGTGAAGACAGACATAAAGTTCAAAGAGACATAATAATGTCAGGAGTCGATGCTGTTATACTCTTCTTAAATTTCGAAAATATTGCCAGACAGCAGAATTTAGCTATCATAAAAGAAGCTAAAGAGAAAATTGGTGAAAAATTTGGCAAAAAAATTCCTGTAGTAGCTTATATCAACAAATCAGATTTAGATAAGAATGAGCGTATTGATAAAAGAGAAATTATCAAAGTCTTAATTGATGAAGGAGCAATTCAGAGTGACAAAGCAGCAAATGTTGTGATGACAGGGAGTTGTTTGAATGCTCGTAATGACTTACTTTCAATATTGAATTCGAAAAAACAAAAAGAGTATTTTGAATCTGATAGGTTGAGATTAGATAAACGTCCAGAATCAGTCGGTTTGATAGTCAGACCAATTCAGAAACTTACACAGCTTGTTGTGGAACAAAGGTTAGAATACGTTCAGAGTATCTGAGCTACCTTTTCCCTCTCACTTTTAAAATTCATTATAATAATTGGAATGAAATATCGATATAGTTAGCAAAAATGACTAAAACTGATTCTTTCAAAAAGAGAAAGAATTTAAAATTGAATGACATTATCTAAACTAATTTTTGCCAGTTCGTAAGGAGTGTTGCGAGGAATTTCTACTAAACGTAGTTCAAAATCTGCTCTTCTGAAATATCGATTTTCAAAGGCGAAATATTCATCCATAGTTTTACGTAACATTCGATTTAACGACTCTGTTATATCTCTTGTTCCGACTGGTTTATGATTGAAGTATTTCTCTTGAATGTTTTTAATTAAATCATATTTACTGAGCTTTGTTTGATCGCGTAAACGCAACAATTCTAGCATTAAAGCACTGCTAACCTGTCCAGAATAACAAGATAATCGATTGATTATCCTCTTTTGTCGAACAGGATGTAATCCTTCCATATGAAATCGATCAACGCTCATAAATGAACCAGCACTGTAAGCAATAATTAGCCCTAGTACTGTTGAGAACTCTCTGATTCGAATAGCTTCATTAAGCCGAACCCTTTTACCGTTCTCAGTGACGAATAGTTTAGATGATTGCCGAAGAACTCGGTCAATCTGAGCCCTCACCTCTAATTCGTCCATTTCTTGCTGAAATACACCCAATGGTAACACCTTGTCGAATGTAATTAGTTTTAGAGTAGCATATGCATTTATATACTTTCTTCTGAAGATGTGTTACTTCTTTATATATGAAGCCATTTTTATCTATAACTCTTATTATTTACA
>DAOVRE010000003.1 GCA_030628305.1 Candidatus Heimdallarchaeota archaeon
AAGGTTGTTCCATATAAAACCTTCAGATTGACTCTTCCAGTATGTAGACCATATAATGCAGATTTTGATGGAGATGAAATGAATCTTCACGTTCCACAAAGTGAAGAAGCTCAAGCTGAGGCCCGTATTTTGATGAGGGTTCAAGAGCAAATAAGTACTCCAAGATATGGGGGACCAATTATCGGAGCTATTCAAGACTTTATTACAAGTGGATATTACCTAACTCGAAAAGATGCTAAATATTCAAAGAGTGAAGCAGCCCAATTAATTACTGCTGCAGGTCTAGAAGAACTTCCTAAACCTGATTTAAAGGGTGATAATGGTGAACCATTGTGGAGTGGAAAAACGCTATTCAGCGCCCTTCTTCCAGATACGTTCAATTTTACTATGTATAATAACCTCTGTGAAAAACGTGAAACATGTAAGAAGGTAAAATGCGAAATAGAGGGCTATATTCTGATTAGAGATGGAGTCTTAGTTTCTGGTATTATTGACAAAAAAGCTTTTGGAGCAGAAGTTCCAGATAGTGTTCTTCATAGAATACTGAAAGAGTATGGGGCAGATGTTACTAGAGGTTTTCTTGACAGTGTTACTCGGATGTTAATCACAAATATCACACTTAGAGGATTTAGTTTGAGTGGTAGTGACATAAACATTCCAAAAGAAGCTGAAAAGAAAATTGCTGAAATTCTAGGGAAAGCAAAGAAGAACGTTCAAAATATCATCAAAAAATATGGAGATGGGACTCTTGAACGCCAAGCAGGCCGTACTGAAGAAGAAACATTAGAAGCAAGAATAATGGAAATTTTGGCAAAAGCAAGAACCGATGCTTCAGATGTAGGAGCAAACTATCTTGATCCAGAAAATGAGGCCTTAATCATGGCAAGAACTGGAGCTAGAGGGAACATGTTAAATCTTGGACAAATGAGTTCTTGTGTTGGACAACAAGCTGTCCGAGGTCAAAGAATCCAACGTGGTTATAGAGATAGAGTTCTTCCCTTCTTTAAGCGAGGAGATCTTTCTGCTGAGGCACATGGTTTTGTTGATAGTAGTTTTAGAAGTGGTTTAAATCCAGTCGAATTCTTCATGCACGCTGCAGGTGGAAGAGAAGGGTTAGTTGATACAGCCGTTCGGACATCTCAGAGTGGGTATATGCAAAGAAGACTGGTAAATGCCCTACAAGATATATCATCAAGCTATGATAAAACTGTTCGAAACGCCACAGGCGAGATTGTACAATTCTTGTATGGGGAGGACAATGTCGATCCAGCCAAAAGCGATCATGGTAAAGCTGTAAACGTTTCCATTATTGTAAACAAAATCTTAGAAACGCATCCAGAAGAAGCTGACAGCGAGGAGGAAGATTAAATGGCACAAATACTGAATAAAGACCAAATTGAAAATCGTTTGAATGTATTTTTGAAGAAGAAACTTGTCCCTGATTCAATTGTTGAGGAGTTGAGAAAGGAGTTAAAGGGTAAGAGAGTAAGCAAAAATCAACTTGAAGAAATAATTACAGAAATTGTTAACAGTTATGAACTTGCTCAAATTGATCCAGGTAGTGCGGTAGGAACAGTCGCTGCTCAATCTATCGGAGAACCAGGAACACAGATGACTCTTCAAACATTCCATTATTCCGGTGTTGCAGAGATGTCTGTTTTGCGAGGGTTACCTCGTCTTATTGAAATTCTCGACGCCAGAAAAAATCCAAGCACTCCAACAATGTTAATCTATCTTGACCAACACGCTGAGAAAGAAGAAGAATTAGCAAAACAGGTTTCTAGAAGAATTGAACTTACAACCGTCAATAAAATTGCTCAAAGTGTCATTCATAGTTTTTCAGAGGGAACAATAAAAATCAAATTAGACGAAACACTCCTAAAAGATAAAGGAATTGAACCTCAAACAGTTGTCAAGAAGATACAATTGCGACGAAAAGAATGTAAGGTTGAAATTGACCCAGAAGAAGCGAATATAATTATTATCTCGCCCCTTAAAGAGTTAAAATTCTCCGATTTACCTAAACTTGCTGAAAAAATTCGTGAAATCACAATAAAAGGAATTAAGAACGTCTCTCGTGTTGTTGTGATGAAAGACAGAGAAGACAAATATTTCCTGCAAAGTGAAGGAAGTAATTTTAGCGAACTACTCCGTATTCCAGGTGTAAATCCAACAAGGTGTTACACAACAGACATAACTCAAATTGCTGAAACACTTGGTATTGAAGCTTCAAGAAATGCATTAGTTAAAGAATCATTATCTGTTATGAAAGAACAAGGACTTGATGTCGATAAACGTCACGT
Source organism: Candidatus Heimdallarchaeota archaeon (assembly GCA_030628305.1). Next base: position 2,304 of record DAOVRE010000003.1, read on the forward strand.
AATGTTAGTTTCCGATTTAATGACTCATACTGGTGAAATACTGCAAATTGGTCGTCACGGTGTTTCTGGAAAGAAAAGTTCTGTTTTTGCACGAGCTGCTTTTGAAGTAACTGTAAAACATCTTTTAGATGCCGCAATTCGTGGTGAGTATGATCCTTTAGAAGGCATCACAGAAAACGTCATTGTTGGTCAAACCATTGCTCTTGGAACAGGTATTGTTGATTTAACTATGAGCGCAAATTACAGAGAATTTAGCGAAGAAAAGAAGGATTAAAAAACTTTTTTTCTTGCGCCTATTTTCATTTCTTATCCTGTAGAAGTAAAAGAACAGAAAGTTTTTATTAAAAGCATATTAGGGATGACTGCTTAATAACTTTAAGACAATCTAAGAGTAATAAAGCCTATAAAATACGTGATTTAAAATGACTGGATCAAAGAGTCCAAAAGGAGAATTTGCTGCTCGAAAACTATCCAATAAGAGAAAGCATTTTCGCTGGAAAGATATTCATTACAAACGAAGAATGTTAAGATTAGATAAAAAAACTGACCCTCTCGAAGGGAGTCCTGCTGCTAGAGGAATTGTTGTAGAGAAATACGGTGTAGAAAGTAAACAACCAAACTCTGCATTACGAAAATGCGTTAGAGTAAGATTAACCAAAAATGGTAAACAGGTTGGGGCTTTTGTTCCTCATGATGGAGGGCTTTTATACATAGATGAACATGATGAGGTTCTTGTATGCAGTATTGGAGGAGCTCAAAAGGGAGCTATGGGAGATATTCCAGGTGTTAAATGGCAAGTTACACATATCAATGGTATTGCTGTTAGTCAATTAGTAACTGGACGTAAAGCCAAACCTCAGAGATAATCTCGTCTCTTCTTTTTTTTATTCAATTTGATTTGTTTTTGAATCCTAGTTTCATTTAAATTGAAATATTTATCACAAATTAATATAATTAATAGAATAAAAACAAAATCCTTTAAATATATTGAAATAAATCATGGATTAGCAACCATAAATGTGGTACTCCTTCATATGTAATGTATAAAATCAATGTTCAGAACATTTACCAAAATTAAATAAAGAAGAGGAGAAAACATGTCAGAACAAGATGTCGAGAATATTAAAGCTGGTCAAGTCAAAGAAGGTAACCATATAATTCAAAATGGTGAGGTTTTTTTAGTCCGTGGAATCGAAAAATCAAAAACAGGAAAACACGGACATGCAAAGTGTAGAATGAAGATTGAGAATATTTTTACTGGTAGCAAAACTGAAATTTCTATTCCTGGTGATACCAAATTACAATCCCCAATTATTGATAAAAGAAATGCACAAGTTATCTCTATAGGCAGTGATAGTATTCAATTAATGGATCTTGAAACTTATGATACATTCGAAGCCGCATTTCCAACTGAAGAAGAATTGAAAAAATTAATCACAGAAGGAGCGGAAGTTGAATACTGGAAAGCTTTCGGTAAAAGAAAAATCATGAGAGTCAAACCAGTTTCTTAGTTTTAACTACAATCCCCCTTTCTTTTTCTCATTGTATAAACCTTAAACCACAATAGAATCCATAATTAGACAATTTAAAGTCTCAGATTCTATAAAAGAATAACATGTGTTAAGAAGCGGACCGGTAGATCAGCTTGGAAGATCGCTTCGTTCGCAACGAAGAGGCCCCGGGTTCAAATCCCGGTCGGTCCACCAATACTTTTTTAATAAGTAAAAAAAGATGGTTTGCGAGCCTTTTCCTCATTAGAGGCGCCAAAATGTTTTTTGTCGTGAATTTAGTTAAGAGGAAAAAGATTAAAAGGTTGTAATATTAAATAGATAAACAAAGAGGAATTGATATGAAGGACGTTCTAAACTTCGTTCGCACAATTAGAGACCCCATTTACGATGAAATACGGATGACGGTCTTAGAAAATAAAATTGTTGACACACCGATTTTTCAAAGATTAAGATGGATTAGCCAATTATCGGGGGTTCGTCAAGTATACCCTTCTGCTGTTCATACTAGGTTTACTCACAGCGTTGGGGTTATGCACTTAGCTGGTCGTTATGCAGAAGAAGTTTTTAGAGAGGACGAAGACGTTGTTGAAAAAGTGCAGTTAGCACGTTTAGCTGGATTACTTCACGATATAGGTCATGGTCCATTTAGTCATACTTACGATGATGTAGTCTTTAAAAGAGTATATCCAAAAGCACCTCATGGTCACGATGTTCACCGTGATAAAATGATTGTATCAGAATTTCTTCTCCCATTCATTGAAGAATTTACAAATCCAAAGGAACTAATGAAGATTTGGAATGGTGATAACTATCTTATGCATCCCCTAATTCAAGGAGCTTTAGGTGCTGATCGTTTAGATTTTATGTTAAGAGATTCATTTTTTGCAGGAACATTGCACTTTGGAATTATTGCAGTAAATAGGATTATCAATAACACTACAATCAGAAAACACCTTGATAAAGATGCAATTCATTATAATTGGAAATGTCTAGATGATATCTATTCATCAATGATTGGAAGGTTTTTCGAATATAAGAATGTCTATTTTCATAAAACTGCAAGGGCAGCTGATATCACAATTCACGAAATGCTTGGGGAAGCCTGTGATCCACTGAATCTTATAGACCGAACTAATGATTTAGCTGAATATACTTATCTAAATGAATATACACTACTTGGAGAACTCTTCTCAAAGGATTCAGATGAACTCAAGAAAGCAAAATCATTGGCCAAGGACTTGTTTGATAGACGGCTCTATAAATCAGTCTGGGAAAAAATAATTGATGAATCTACAGCTGAAAATCTAGGGATTACTATAGAAGGGTTATGTAAACTAACCGCTCAAGAGTCTTTTATTAAAAGAATCGAACAAGATTGTAAAGAGAATAATATTGTTCTTGAAAACAAAATGAAGATAGATTCTACATACAAGCTTTCAACTATAAATGAGCAAGAATTTCAAGCATCTAACATTTATATCTACGACCCCCACGATCGTATTCGCTCAGGAAGTAGCTCTTTTACATTAAATGAGGCCCTTAATACAACAACATATATTACAACATTCTCAGGTCCTAGGGCATATCGTTCGTTGTTCACACTTGTAAGAGTCTATGCTCATCCAGATGAATCAAAAATCATATCTGACATATGGAAAAAAATACGACCTAGTGATGAAGATAAAAAGAAAGATGTTTCCTTAACATCATACTAGAAGATTATCTGACAGCGCCAATATGTTTCAATTGAAACTCTTTATTGGCTTTTTTTATTATTTTTATGCCTGATTCACAATCTGGTAAGATATTATTGACAGTAGAAACAGCAGCTTCTATATCTTCACTTGGAATTTTATTTCGATTATCTATAAACAAGTACATTCCATTGTTGGTGAATGTAAGAGCCTTTTCAATGCAAAGAGTTTGGAGATAACTTGACACAGTTTCCGAAATAACGGAATACCCATTATAATACCAATCTGGAATTTTTAATTGCTCTTCTCTTGTAGACAACAGGAAGAGACCGCTGTGAATGATTTCTTCATTTTTAGGCAAGTATTTCTTAACAATACTAGCAATGTACGATGTTATTAGTTTAGATTCTGCCCCCATAATGATGACTATTTTCTTTATGACTGATAATCTTCTGTAATACAGAAAACAAGTAGTGAATTTATCAAACGATTTTCAAAGAAAATTTAAATACTATATTTATAGGATTTATGATGAGTTGTTGTTCCCCTGTCGCCTTAGAAAACAGCTAGTTGAGAGTGTTTCTTAGAGGTCATCGTAAAGTGTCCATACTCACTCTGAGTTTTATATTGTTCCTATTACTTCCTCTTTCGTTGTAGTTGTAAGTAATCTAACAGTTTGTTTTCCAATCGGGAGAACCCATAATTTCTACATTTCTTTATTGCCATATACTGTAAAGCTGGACCAAGAGGATCTCCGTTCTTATACGCCCCTACTTGGATGAAAGCTTCCATAAAAATCCGACATTTCATATATAAACTCGGGTAATAAATATGTAAGAATCTTTGATATAAATTATCTATTCAATATAGATTGAGAGAAAAAAATTAATTAGGAAACCACAATGGTGGTCCTATATCATCGTCGCCAGGTTCGGGGTCATATACTTGTTTCATCATTGTTCATCACTTGATTATGTTATACTTAGAAGAGTAAGAATATACTAAAAGACAACAAGAAAGAAACAGCTATTCCCCCAGCTTTTCTAGTTGTGTTATCCACAAAAACTATACACAGCTTCATAAACAAATGAGGGAAGAAAATCAGCTTATTGCCTAAGCTAAGATAGTATTGTAAATCTTACTTTTGAGCTTATCATCGAGTAAAACATCACTTAATGTTAAATGAAGCACATTAAACTCGTTTAGAATCTTCATAGATTTTTCTTCTACAGTATCTGCAACTACAATACATAAAAATTGGTTCCTTAACCCTGCTATACTACTTAAATGTTCAATAATTTCATAGGCTTCAGCTTGATTTAGAATCTCCTTATAGAATTTAGTAAATATATAAAAGGATCCTTTTCGAAGAACCAAGTCAAAATCATCCTCAAAAATCACTGTTTCTTTAAATTCGAAATCCTTAAACATCTTGCTAATTCTTACCTTCAAATACTCTAAATCAAAAACAACATTCATTGTTTTTGGCATAGGAATAGAAATATCGTCTAAATTACTTACCAAATATTTGTCCATCTTCATTCTTGTAAAATTGGGTTTTCTCTCCGCTTCAACAATTACTGGGGGAGAAATGTGTTTGCTAGGTTTTGAAGCTTTGACAGAAGGAAAGGGTCGTTTAACCACCCGAGCTTCTTTGATTATTAGTTTTTCTTTAACTGGAGTAGATTGGGTTTTACTAAGTGTATTTGTGTAATGTTCTACTGTTGGATTAAGGGAATTGTTATCAAGTATCAGTAATTTGCTTATCTCAATATTATCTGCAAAATCGCCTTTATGATAATGCCAAGGAACAAGGTATCTAAAATTTGTTTTGTGCCTCACGAATTCTTTCTTTGTTATATATGATAATTTACAATGTAGTTTTGATAAATTCGCATTTAGGAAACGATGAAATGTTTCTTCCTTTTTTTCTATCTGAATTCGGTTATCAGCTTGAGCGAGAATCATTAGCGCCCATTTTGAGTGTATTGAAGCTGTTCTGTCAATAGAGGGGATAGAAGAGATAATTATTGAGAAGATATCAGCTTTCACAAGATTAACCATGAAATTAGTAAAATGCTTCAAAAAACTATTAGAATCTGAATCTATTGAAGAAAGCAAAAGCCCTAGTGCATAGGACTGTTTTCCACCTTCATGAAAGAATTGTAGAATGTAATCCTTTTGAACTACTTTCTTCACATTTTGAATGAAAAAATCCTCTACATTAACTGTATCATTGAGAGAATAAGTTTGCACAATGTGATTTATCAACCCAGTTTCTTTGTTTATATTTCCTGAATTGTTCAGAGAATAAATCAAGAGAAAAAGGTTGTTTCTTGTTATTTTCAGAGTAAACATTACGTTTTTTGACTTTAATTCCGTTAACAGATTTGCTAGTTGATCTCGACTCCTATTCAAATTAATCTCGAACACTTGTATTGTAATAATATCATTATTCTGCTTCCAATCTAAAGAATTTTGCTTTTCTTCTGAAAGGTGCTCTACAGTCATCATTGTCGTCAACTTCGAATTATTTAATTTGAATTGAAACTCATTATCCTTATTAGAAGAAGTTATTTAAACACCGAGAAATCAATTCGTATTTACTAAAACAGCGAACGATGTTCTCTCTGATTACTCAAGTTTATTGAATTCATACAAAAGTGACACCAGTGAAATAATATCTCCAAGACCTACCAAGTACTTTGGAGATGGTACAACTATGGTTGGGGTTCCAACCAAAGTAAATGATTTTGTCTGTATGTAACCATTATTTATGAAACTATTATCACCATCCCATTCGTTTACTAGATAATTTTCTAGATTCTGCAACTCTTCTAAACCTTTTTTCGATATATTATAATCAATCAGTTTTGTGTCTGATAATCTATCTATGCTTCCGTTTTTTGCTTTAGTTGCAGCAAAAAGTGAAGAAATAACCAATGAATTTTTTCGCATAAGAGCAGATTCTTCTGAGATTAAAGGGGATAAAAGCAAAAAATAATCAAGATAGTGAAGATGTATCCGGATGTGAGGGTACTTGGAAAAAATAGCGTGCATTCCCTTGAATATATTAATCGAAGACATGGTTGAATGCAAAGATATTGAAAGAGATTTATCAATACAATGTAGAAAAGATACAAGTTCTTGTTCATTTAATCCAATAGAATCAACAACTGTAAATAGATTATCAATTATTGCTTGTTTCAAAACTCCATCTTTTACTGCAGCAAGTTCTAGATGAACAATTAGAGAAGGTTTTCTTTCTTTCCATTTTCTTATTAAACTTAGTACAGGTTCGAAAAACTCTGCATAAGATTTAGAAGAACTAGTTCCCAAATTGATGAGATGAAATCCTGCTATAACACATAAGGTATAATCTGATATGTTATTAATACTATATTCACTAAATTCCTCTGAAAACATAAGTAGGGAATTTATTTTATCATATGAACCAATAAAGCGGTTTGATCTTTCGCAATTAATTATCCTGTTAGCGACCGAATACTGACCTTTAGAGAACTCAAAAATATAGTGTGTTATTGGTTCGATCTTCTCTGAAGCCTTTTTTGATTCTAATTGAAATTTACCATAGCTTGTAATTGGGTCTATAATTGATGAATCAAGCAATTTAGTTAAATTGGGACTTGAAATTGGTATGCTTAACAATACCGGATTTACTTCAATTTTTCTCAATAGGTTTGCCATTATTCCTGCTTGACCCCCCAACAATGTTCTTGAGATCACAAAGTGCTCCTCTATCCAGATAGCAACCTCATCTGAACTTATGAGAACCTCATCTGCTTTACCTTCGTTAATTGATTGAAGTAGACAAATAAGCAATTCTTCAATATTTGCAATCATTTTCGGACTACTATTGTCTGATAATCTATCTTTTACCATAGTTGTCAGAGGGATATTTGAGAGAATTTCAGGTGTTATTTTGATAACTTTGTCAATGTTGACATTAAATCCTAATATGACACCTTTGGAACGAATGCTATCATCATCAATCAATTTTGACGCGTCTAGATAGCTATTTTTCCAAGCTTCCATCATTATTTTATTTGTTCGACAATCTTATAAAGACTTTTTTGTAAAAAGATATTGAGAGTGGTAACTTGGACTGGCATTGACTTTCCCCCGTTTTATTAACTACAAAATTGTTATAGGGGACAGACCAAATCGCTATTCTTTGAAAAGTATTTTATTCTCATTTTTTAAAAGGTGTTTAGAATGAGCAAGAATGTAGAAAATCGAGATATAGAGAAAAGAACAGATTATGAAACTATTCTCAAAGAGTTTGGTATTGCTAAAATAGCTAATGTTTTACCTAGAATTGGAGAGGATCATTTGTTATTTAGAAGAGGAGTAGTCTTTGCTCATAGAGACTTTGATAAAATCCTTGACAGAATTGAACAAAACAAAGGATTTTCCATTATCAGTGGTCGTGGTCCATCAAACGATTTACATTTTGGTCATTTGATTCTTTTTGAGTTGATACGTTACTTGCAGAAGAAATACGATTGTAAATATTATATGCCTTTATCTGATGACGAGAAGTATGTTTTTCGCAAAGTTGAAAACCTAGAAAAAACATACAAACCTGCTTTGGAGAATGCCATTGATATTTTTGCTTTAGGTTTTGATCCTAACAATGTTCATGCTTACATTTCCAGTGTTACGCCAAGGATCCATTATCTTGCTTTGACGTTTTCTATTAACCAAACATATAATGCTATTAAAGCTGCCTTAGGTCTAACTGGTGAGGAAAATGCGGGCATCGTTTATTATGCTTGCATTCAAGCCGCTCATATTCTCCAGCCCACTGTAGATGATGACTTTCCAGTTGTTGTTCCTATTGGTCTTGATCAGGATGTGTACATGCGTTTAACTCGAGACATTGCTCGAAAACGTAAAATCATTTTACCTGCTTCTTTGTACATCAGGTATATGAAAGGTCTTACAGGAGGTCCTATGTCTTCATCTTCTCCTGAAACATGTGTTTTTCTAAGAGATAATCCTAAAACTGTGAAGAAAAAGATAATGAGTGCTTTCACTGGTGGAAGAACTACAGTTAAAGAACAAAGAGAACTTGGAGCAAATCCTTACATTTGTACAGTTTTTGATTGGTTTGAGAAATTTTTCATTCAAGATGATGATGAGTTAGAGGAAAATCGTCAAGGTTGTTTAGGTGGCAAACTTATCTGTGGTCTTGATTGTAAGCCCCGTTTACTTGAGATGGTACTAAAATATCAAGAAGAACATAAAACTCGACGAAAAGAAGTAATAAAGAATCTTCCGAAGTACTTCGAACATGAAATTGATATGACAGTACTAAATTCAGAAAGTGATTAACATTGAAAAAAAACCTTAAAACAAGCAACCCGTTTAGAAGGGTTACTTATATCTCTCCCATAGATGAAATCATAGACAATGCTTTTCAACAAAGCCAAGCTATTAGACGAACACGTATTAAGAAAAGAATTAGCAGAGAACAAAAACTTTCTTTTCTTGAAAAAGATAGAATTAATACCTTAACCGATGAATTAACCAGAAAGATTGATAGCATAATTGATCTGTTTCCTTGGGTTGAAGATATTCATCCATTTTATCAAGAACTTTGTAATTTAGTGGGGAGTGTTGACAAAATCAAGCAGGTACTTGGCAGATTAAAAGGCATGTCTAATCAGTTACGTGAAATTGAGAGGGAACAATTACAGAAACTAAACGATACAAATCACCCTATTGTTATGGCTTCAATAAGAAAGGAAACAGGAGGTAGATATGTTTCTCTTGTTAAAAAGGCTCGTGGAGATGTGAAGTATCTTATCCGGATTGTTAAAAAATTGAAATCTGTACCCGATTTTAATACTATCCTCCCTACGATAGTCATTGCTGGTTCCCCTAATGTTGGTAAATCTTCTCTTGTTAGGTGTATTTCCTCAGGATCACCTGAAGTGGGCGAATATCCTTTTACTACAAAACAGATAGTGTTTGGTCATGCAAATTTTGGCTTAACTCTCGTTCAGATTGTTGATACACCTGGTTTACTTGATCGTCCTTTTGATGAACGCAGTTTAATTGAACTTCAAAGCATTGCTTCGATCAAGCATATTTCAGATGTTATTGTTTACATGTTTGATTACTCAAAAAAGGCTGAATTATCTGCTAAAGAACAGAATAATTTGCTTGAGGATATTTCCAATGAGTTCAGTGATAATCCTACTATTAGAGTACTTAACAAAGTAGACCTGCTCACTGACGAGCAAATTAAAGAAGCTAAAGCTGAGTTCAAAACGGAATATCACGTTTCTACTATGGAAGGTAAGGGATTAGAAGAACTTGTAGAAGCTTTGAAGACTATGGTGTTAACTATGCTCAAAACCAAAGAAAAGTTCAAAGACGTTGCTAAATTGTCAATTTCTGAAGAGTTTCTACTCCAAGAGGAGGAGGATTTCTCTTACGACATTTAGTTTTTTATACCAATGAATTAGTTTTAATGAATTCTACATTATTTGAAAAAGAAAATGGACCAGTAGTCTAGTCTGGATAAGGCACCGGCCTCCGGAAATCTATTGAAGAAAGCCGGGGTTCGCAGGTTCAAATCCTGTCTGGTCCGCCACTTTTTTTATTCGTCTACACAAACATTCCTTGATCAGAATCTTTATCTCTATCCCTTGTAGGTTTGCTTGCTTGGATTAACGACTCGATTTCCTTCTCTATCTTTTCTGCTTCTTTCAGCAATCCTTCTGTGTCAATTCCAATACCTAATAAGAGATTGATTTGTTCTATTGCTACACTTGCGGCAACAGGATCAGGTCGTGATCTTTCTGCATATGGTAAGAGAGCTACAGCGGGGAATTGATTGAGCTCGTAAAACATGAGCATGTAAGCTAAGGGACCAGTTACATATAGCCCTTCATCAAGAACAGGGATAGAAGAAGTAGAATCATCCCTTTTGAAAGAACGGGTGTAAATCCCCTTGACAGCATGTTCACCTTGCAAACGCTTATCCAACCCGCCAATAAGAATAGCCTGTTGGAATTTCTCTTCAATAGACCATTCAACAATAGTCTTGGTAAAAAGCAAATGTTCAGATTTTATTGGTTCAAAAATAGGCAATATTACGACTAAATTATCTTTGCGATAAATTTCAAAGGGAAAAGTAATTTGCTCATTTTTGATAGAAATAAACTGAGGTAAGTTATTTGTAATAATGAAACCGATGCGTTCTAATCCTAGGTTTTCAACTAAATGACTCATCGATATAAAGCCACATTCTCCGATCCCATGCCATCCGTTTAAGAGAACACAACCTTCAAAGTTTTGAGGCTTTTCAAATATAAACTCGACATCTCCGTATGTTTTCTTACTTGTCATTCTAATACTCCTTATCAATATATCTTAGCTTTGGGTTTTTAATGACTATGTTTATTAAAAAATGTAAAAATAAAAAATAAAAGGGCAAAATTATTTCTTGCCTCTTCTTCTTCCACTTCTTCTTGCTGCAATAAGACCAACTTTTCTTCCAGGTTGAGCATGTCTTGAAACGGTTGTTGCACGTGGAGGGCTTTGATGTGCACCACCACCATGTGGATGAGAAACCGCATTCATAGCAACACCTCTCACTCTTGGATAATAATGTCCTTTTGCTTTTTTGAGATGATGTTTATTTCCTGCTTTAACAAATGGTTTTTCGGTTCTTCCTCCGCCTGCCACAATACCAATTGTTGCTCGGCACCTTTGAGGAATTTCTTTCATTTCACCACTTGGTAATTGAAGAGTTACTTTTCCTTTATCACGACCTAAGATAGTTGCATATCCGCCACTAGATCGGATTAAACGACCTCCATCTCCAGGGGTTAATTCTATATTGAAGACAGGAGATCCATCAGGAATTGCTTGTAAGGGGATTGTATTACCGATGACAGCTGATGCACCAGTACCATATTCGATAGTTTGTCCTACTCTTAATCCTTCAGAGGGCAGTATCACTTTTTTCAATCCATCTTGAAAAAGAACTATTGCTACAGGCGCCCCTCTTCCAGGGTCATGTACAATATCCTTTACTGAACCGATTATTATTTCGTCAGTATATTCAATTTTGGTAATTTTTCTATATTTAACACTACCTTTTCTCTTATGGGAAGCAGCTCGGAATTGTGATGTTCCTCTACCTCGTCTTTGGACTAATATTTTTTTACCCATCTAATTCACTTCCTTTAGAATAATCCCATTCGTGAAGCTATATCTGCAGCATCATCGAATTCGCTTAGTTTTACATAAGCTTTCTTTGTTCCTTTTGGTGTGATCAAGGTGTTTACTTTGAGAACTTGAACCTCGTACAATTTTTCCATTGCCTCTTTAATTTGGTGCTTAGTAGCGTTCAGAGCAACTTGGATAACTAACTTGTTCTCTTTCTCAATTAACTCGAAGTCTTTTTCAGAGATAAGGGGTTTTATTATTATTTTGTACGGATCCATTATTTATCACCTGAAATAAAGCGTTCATTCAAAGATTTTATTGCATCTTCTGTCCAGATTGTTAGTCTTCCGGGTTGAGTTCCTGGAGCTAAAAGTTCAGTTGTAAGTTTGTTTACAGTAACAACATTGGTACCTAAAATATTTCTTCCTGCTTTGACCAAAGAACATTCACGATTACTTACTACTATCAACGGACCAACAGGTACTTTGTATTTACGTCCTCTTCCTTTGCCTTTGCCAGGGCGAACATTTTTACCAAATTTCACCCTTAATAATTCCAAAGATAGACCTAAATTATCTAACAGTGTAACAACCTCTTGAGTCTTTGCCAGTTCTTCTGCTTTTGACTCAATAACAATTGGGAAGTCAGTTTTATCATCAAAACGATGCCCTCTTTGACCCACCGATTCTTTTTGTGCTGTATATGCTATAGCAGATTTCAAAGCAATTAGATGCTCCTTTCGATTGATTTTTTCTATTATCTTCTTCTCTGCTCTAGGAGGATGGGCTCTGTGACCGCCTCGTGCTTGTGGAATAAAAGCTGTTCGTTGAGCACTGTGTGTTCTAGAACCTTTTATTCTTGGAACTCTTGCAGCACCACGACCAGGTCCCCAATTCTCAACAGCAACGGATTTTCCAGCCATAGGACTAACACCTTTTGGCTGTCTCTTCCAGCTTTGCTCAGCAAGTACAGCTCTTTTAATTATATCTGGTCGCAATTGTGTTTGGAATACTTCTGGTAGTTCTATTGTTTCCGAAAGTTTTTTTCCTTTGATGGAATATATTTTTGTGTTCATCTTTATCGCCTCAATCCTAACCTTGTTGACTCCTTGTTGAGATGTAGAGTATCTGTGGCTCTTTCTCAGGTTGTGGAGCTTTTCTAACAGGTTCTCTTAGTAGAATTGTACGCTTTTTAGGACCTGGAACAGATCCTTTAAGCAAAACGTAATTGTTTTTCACAACACCGTATCTTACAAATCCTCCCTTAGGAACGATTTGTGATCCATCAGAACCAATCTGCATTATCCTTTTGTTATACTCGGTTCTAATATTGAAACCCATCTGACCAGATCTTGGAATAGTCCACATTGTTCTTGAAGGTGTCCATGGACCGATTGAACCTACTCCCCTTTTAGTTGCTTTAGACTTGTGTTGGAGGATTTTTATTCCATGTCGTTTTACTGGTCCTTGGAAACCTTTTCCTTTTGTTACACCAATAGAATCTACAAATTCACCAGTTTTGAATACATCTCGAATAAGCACTTCTTTCCCAAGAAGAGAAATACCATACTGATATCCTTCCTCAATTTTTGAGCAACCAATTTTAATTTCTGCAATTTGAGGAGTCTTCATACCAACTCCTGTGAGATAAGGTTGAGTATGAACAATTGCTCTTAGTTCAACTATTTCCTCAAGGTGGTCTTCAAAATTTTTCTTTGCTTTCTCAAGATCGTATTGTTTAGGAAGTTTAACCTTTCTTTTAAGCTCTTCCTTTGTCTCTGTTGTAATTAAATCAGCAACAATTTTGAGACCATAAGGTGATTTTTTATAACCACGTAAACCAAATACAACATTTGGTGGTGTTTCAATACATGTTACCGCTACAGTAACTTCCCTATTTACTAAGTGGCTTCTTGGTCTATCTTCAAGATATTCGCAATGTGTCATTCCAGCTTTAATACCAAGAAAACCTAGTAACTTAGGAGCACCCTCGTATGTTTGCCATGCGCGAGGTGCAGGTACTGTTCTTCTTGCTCTTACCCTTCGATATCCTAGAGATCCTCGATGGGGAGCACTTACCCTTCTATGCCCCATATTTTCAACGTCCTTAATGTTTCATTTAAATTTCTTTGATTAGTTTATATTACTAAACGTATTCAATAGAGTAAATTTTTATAGAAATTATACTCTTATGTCGTACTCCGACTTGTATAGCATCATATAAATATGTCGTTAAGAAAGAAATAGCGAGAAATGAACAATCAGCTAGTCTAGGGCTGTTTAACAGATATGAGATAGTGCCCATTTTTTTTATTTACTTTAAAAACTGCATGAGTGAATTTTTGAATTAGTTCTATGTTTGTTTTGGTGTGATTAGTTAATCTAGCTGTTGTTATTGTTGAATTTCCTTCAGCTAAGGCCATGGGAACGATAAGTTGGTCAGCTGTATGAATGTCAACAGCCGCTGAGTCTTGCTCTAAGCTTTTCCATTGTCTCCAACACATTTTACCAACAGTTTCTGCCGTTAATGATTTTTCTCCTTGAACAAAACATCCCTTTGAAGTTCCCGTTGAATACTGATTTACAACTGTTAAACCACTTCCAGGAGATATACTATCCACATAATTTATGTGAGGTACAGTGGTTACTGTTGATTTTGCTAATTTAACAAAAGAATCTAGCTGTCTTTCAGCCACCTTCCTTTTCTCAAGATGAGAGGAAGCTGTTGAAAAAATATGTATTTCTTCTAAAATGCCTTTTTCCGTTAAATTCAGTGGTAATATCTTATCATGGGAGCGAAATATAAAACAGGATTGCGCTCCACCTTTTGGAAAAAAACCATGTCGATCTATCTTTACATCGATTATTTTATTCATTTTTTCAAGAATTTTAAAAGTAACATTTGTGATGAATTCAATTGAAGGAGCCCATTTGCCATGAGTAGCTCCACCTTGTATGTTTAATCCTATTTCGACCTTCCTATTCAATGCATAATATTGAACTGCTTGAGCAACGAGAGATATACTTCCAGCTGTATTTATGTGCACAGCTGCTTCATTTCTTCTTTTTCCATATTGGTGAATATATACTTCCTTACTCCCCAACTCTGCACCAGCAATTTCAAAACCAGACAGTTGTCTTAAAGCATTTATTGCTTCAAGGTGTTGAACCCTTAAACCAGGATTTGATCTATTAGATCGTATATTAATCAGTTTTAAGGGAGAGCTAGCAGCTGCTGCCAATGCGACAGAAATGCGAACAACTGATCCGCCCCCTTCACCCATAGAACAATCTAAAACAATCAACATTTTATTCACTTAAAATAAAATAATGGAAGGGAAAAAGTTATCGGTAGGATTTTTGAAATCTGGAACGTGAACTTTTCCCACCAAAATGTTTAGGTTCAGTTCTTCTTGGATCACCAGAAACAATTGTTTTATCATAAGCGACAAAAACTTCTTTTAAACCCATGTCATCAAAAAATTCGATTAAACCTCTTGCAATAGCCGTACGAACGGCTTCAGCTTGTCCCATAAATCCGCCTCCCTTTACTTTAACTTTGACATCCACAGAATCTCTTCTTTCACCCCCCGCAAGTACGAATACTTCATTTATTTTTACTCGTTTCAGCTCATTGGGCAGAACTTCTAATGGAACACCATTTATTCTAACTCTTCCTTTTCCTTCTTTAATAGTTGCACGTGCAATTGCTGTTTTTCTCTTTCCAGACGATACAATAACTTTACCCATATTAATCACCTTATTCTTGCCAGCCAAACTCTTTACATAGATTTCCAACAGTTGTCTTTTTGCAGTCCAGTTTGTTTGCATCAGCATACTTCGGTTTAATAATTTCTAAATTAGAAAACTCATCTGGAATTCCAATATATGTTAACAGTCTATGATACGCATTTCTACCTTTGCTTTTTTTCCAAGGTAGCATTCCTCGAACAGTGCGTCGTACTAATCTATCAGGTCGTTTAGGATGAAAAGGTCCTCTTCGGGGATTAGTTGCAGTGTGAATTTTGTGCATGTTTCTATACTCATTTAAAATTGAGTGTTTTTTACCAGAAATTATAGCATTTTCACAGTTTACAATATTTACTGCATAACCGTCTAGTAGATATTTTGCAACTTCAGAACATAAACGACCTAAAATCGCATTATCTGCATCAATTATAATTTTGGGAGTTACTAACTGTGTTACAACGTTTTTTCCAGTTTTTACCATTTAATTCACCTTGATTAGATTATTATTTTCATTTTACCAACTTCATGATTAGATTCTAATAGTTCATGAATAGTAAGGAATTTACTTTTTGTTGCGTGTATTTTTTCCTTTGCTTGTTCAGTGGTTTTAAGAGCCACAATAGTTACAGGGTGATCAAGTTTCCCTGAACTTAGAACTGAACCTGGAACAATAATAATATCATTTTCTTTTGAGTATCTACTTATTTTACTGAGATTAGTTGTGGCCCTTTTTCTTCTAGGTTTCTCTATTCTTTCAGCAATTGTTTTCCAAATGGAAACATTTGTTTCAGCTGATTTCTTCTTAAGCTGGTTAATTAACTGTATAATGTTTGGATCTGTTGGTCCTGTTCTTCTTGGCATTTAAGCTCACTTCATTCTTTTTCTTCTTTTTCTAATAACGATGATTCTAATGTCTTTTTGAATTCGTCGATATTTGTGAGAAGTATTTCTCCTGTTTTAGAAAGTATTTTTGAAGGAGGAATACCGCTATTTGTTTCAAACGAAAAAATTACTTTGGAAGGGTCGCTTCCAATTTCAATGGCACCAGGTTCACAAAAATCAAGACAATAATTGCATAAGGTGCAACTTAAAGGATTGGTCACTTGAACTTCGTCCCCTACTTTTTGATATACTCCCCTGTAACAAGCATCTATACAAGCAAGACAGTTAGTACATTTACTCTTATTTATTTCTGGTATTGGGAATTCTTGATATCCCATTGCAGAAACTGGTTGCCATTTAGCGTGTTCTTTTCCAATTCCAAGTTGTGCCATACATTCCAATTCAAGTGCTTGATTTGGTCCTAATTTAACGATTGGAATCTTTGATGTTACAGGTTCTACTCCTTCTTGGGCTGATACAATATCACCACTGTAAACAACGGTTGTGGTTTGAGCATCTGTTTCTTTTGAGAGCATTAAAGTTACTGTGCATAAATTGCAACCAATTCCGCCACAATCACATTTGTCTCTGAAATTCAAATCGAGTTCATCAATATCATATTTTAAGGGGGTTAACCCTAATCTATGTGCAATAAATTCATCAAAAAGTGGTGAAGTGTTTCGTAATACATAAACATCCTCAATTACTAATGATGGAACTTCAGCTAAAGCTAAACGTCTAAGAGCATTAGCGAAAGCTAATGAAACATCCGAAAGGATGAATTTGACCGAATTTGGAAATATTTCAACAAGCTCTATATCCATAGTGGCACCTAGGAATGGTTTATACTATATCGCACCGATTTATGATAATAAAAAAGGTTTTCCATACACAAGTATTTTAAATAATGTTTTGCTGAATGATTATGATTCTCAAATTTATCATTATAACAGCAATTTTACAAATGAGCGAGAAAATATAGTGGATGGAGGATATTTGCAACTGTGTTTTACTGAAGAGTGAAAGTTGAATGTGTGTTTTGTGGAGTTTAAATAACAAACTTGAGTTAAATATTGAGAATTATGTGGATGATATTTCAATTATTCAAAAGTTTCAGATTTAGTAAAAGGAGAGGATCCCCAATACTTGAGGAAATTTTACTCATTGGTATAGCTATCTTCATTTTCGCCATCATTTTTGGTGTGATTTTAAATCTAATTGATTGGTCTACTACCTCTATAGATGACTTGTTCAGCTAAAAAAAGAACTTGTAATCAGATAATGGAGATAACAAAAAATATTTTTTAGATGGTGCGGAGAGGGAGATTCGAACTCCCGGACCACTAAGGACTAGATCCTCATTCTAGCGCCTTTGACCACTCGGCAATCTCCACATGTTGTGAATAAAACCGATAACGTTGATTTTTAACTTTATCGGCACATGTTCAATATAACACAACTGAGAATATACATTATAAAATGAATACTTACAATTCAAGCTTTGTTTTTATCAAATCTGAAAATTGTAACTAGGAACAAGGGAGCTTGATTATAGACAAGTGTTAGGGTTGCTTTTGATTATCACTTTCAGAGATGTCTGTCTGCTAAATATAAATAGTAATTTCCCTTGGGTACAATCAGAGAGAGAATGATGCCTACATCCGACGAGGAATTTTTTAATTCCTTACTGAAAAAACCTACTGTATTCAAGAACATAAGTTGTTTATCCGTCACATATATCCCACCACACCTACCACACAGGGAGGAGGAACTCAGAACTTTAGCGAAATATTTCAAAACAATTTTTGAAGAAAGAGATGAACCTTTAAGAAAAATAAGTATAACAGGACCAACAGGTTCTGGTAAAACTACTTTAGCTAAACGGTTTGGTCAATTACTAGAAAATATTGATAAACAGAAAAATTTCCGTTTAGTTTACATCAATTGCCGAATTTATAAAAGTCCTTATCTCATTATTAGCACATTAGCACGCCAGTTGAATAAGGCAATTCCACCACGAGGATATTCTTTTGAGGAACTACAAGACCTCTTGATTCGTTTATTGGACTTCTATTCACAAAAAATATTGCTGATCTTGGATGAAGTTGATTATCTTATCTCACGTGCAGGAACAGATTTTCTCTATACTTTATTAAGAATAAGCGAAATGACAACAAAACAATGGATATCTTATATTTTTATTGCTAGAAATCTAAACTTCATCCACAGTCTTGATGCAAGCACACAAAGTAGTTTTCAAACAAGTCACATATCATTAGATAGATATTCCGAAACAGATCTACGGGACATAATAAAATCTCGATCTGAATTAGCATTTTATGATGGGGTAATAACAGAAGATGCTACAGAATTGATTGCTGACATTGCGAGTAAATTAGGAGATGCTCGTTATGCAATCGAATTGTTATGGGGTGCGGGTCAATGTGCAGATGATGAGAATTCTCCAATTATCTATCCGGACCATGTAAGAAAAGCCAAAGGTTTAATTCATCCAGAAATCAGGAGAGAAGTTATTATTACTCTAACATTACACCAAAAACTAGTTTTGTTAGCAACAATACGAAAACTGAAACATACAAAAAATGCATATATTTCAACAAATGATGCGATTAGCTCATACAAGCTACTATGTGAGGAACACAACGAAGATCCACGAAAACACACACAAATCTGGACATATTTGAAGGAGCTATCAAAGCAGGATATCATAAGCACAAAAATTTCAGGTGAAGGAATGCGAGGTAAAACCACGTTAATAAGCATTCCAGACATTTCCGTTGAAGCTATTGAAGAGTTCTTGGTTAAAACCATTGAAAATCAAAAGAAAACAATAGAACACCAGTAAAAGGGGAAAGAAATGACAAATATTGGCAAAATAAAAGATACACAAAGACTCGCTGTTGAAGATGTTCTGTCATCAAGAGGCAGAGTTAGAATCCTAAAACTACTAGCAGAACTAGACGAGTTAAACGTATCTGCGATATCAAGAAACATAAATCTTAATCATTCATCGGTAAAAGGGCATTTAAAATTTTTATGTAGAGCTGGACTTATCAGAGAAAAAAAATTTGGGCGGATTTTAATATATCAATACGATAGTGAAAATATCCTCGCATCATCTTTGAAGCAACTGTTTGCAGTATGGGAAGAAAAACAATAACGAAGTAATTATAAAAGAAATGATGGTGCCACGACCGGGAT
>DAOVRE010000181.1 GCA_030628305.1 Candidatus Heimdallarchaeota archaeon
AAAATCTAGAAGGTAATTTGAAAATATCAAAAGAAATTACAGATTTAAGGAAAGATTGGTAGTAATTACAGAGAAATAATTGATTACATCTTGAAAATTGGAATTTCTAAAAAATATGAATAGGGTTAATTTAACCCTATAATTTCGCCATCTTCTGATAATCTTGAAATCCATAATCTAAATCAAAACGTTCTATTAGAGCATCCTCATGATCTTCAAAATGCCAAAAATTATTTGCTCCAATAAAATCCCAAGTAATTCGCTTATCTGATTTCCTTTTAATATAATCATCAGAGTTGAGATCTTCATCACAAAGCTCTTCAATTCTGTTAACTAAATCATCAAAAATACTCTTAGATTCTTTTAATATCTCGTCCAAAGTGATTTCCTGAGTATCATTGAAAATCATATCATTCCGATCTGAAATACTCACATTCCAAAATTTACTTTCAGCTATAGATCTTGTTTCCAAAGCCTTGAGAATCTCTTTGTCATACCATGTAATATGACAAATTACATCTTTAAAATACCATTTCTCTGAAATTTTCTCTTTATCTAGGCCTTTTTTGATAATTGTATTAATTAAAGAATCCCAGTGTTTGCGTCTGTATTGCATTTTTTTCAAGAACGTTTTAGTTGCATATTGCATACTATTGAAATACCAAATTGTATAATTAAAGTTTATTAGAAAATTACAAAAATAATACAATAAGAATCAGTTCTTGAAAAAGGAGTTCAAAAAGGAAAAATGAGATAGGATTAGTTTGGATTTGTTAGATATTAATTAAAGGCAACTATAAATAATTCAAAATGTAAAGTTTAGGTATGTCTGAAGAGGAGATTGGAGAGATTGAAAAGTTCCTTTTACCATATGTCAACGAGAGAATCCAAAAGTGGTACAGAGAAACTAGATATGGTGAATGTATCAAATGGACAGCTAGAGCTCTCATTCGATGTCTTTTAAATGTTACAGATAGGATTCATTTGTATGAAATAACTACAATTTCACTTTCTGAAACATATTATTTAGAAAGAATTAAAGTCTTTAATAATAAGGATAAACATGTTTCCACTTTCATGGAAGGTAGTACTCAAGCATTTGCAGGAGAAATACATCAATGGATTACCTATCTTCAAGAAAATGGAAAACTTCCTGGAATATATGAAAGATACACAGGTTTCTACAAGAATAAATAGACATCAAATAAGAAATTGATAGAAAAAAGTGAATAGGATTAATTTAATCCTATTATGTCACCATCTTCGGTGTAGTCCATTCTATTTGCAGATGGAACTGGAGGTAATCCAGGCATTAAGAACATTCTACCACAGATGGGAACAATAAAACGAGCACCAGTGTATAATCTGACTTCATCAACATTGAGTGTCCAACCTTTTGGAGCACCTATCAAACTAATTTTATCAGAAAGACTTAGTAGATTTTCTTATTCTCAAGATATTATTCTCCTATTATTCATTCTATTGAAAGAAGGTTTTCTTTTGTAAATTAAATAGAAACTGGATAATCCTAAAGTACAAAGAATGAGTAAGCAGTTTTCTGCTGTTGTCTGTGTGACAGTACAAGGTTCTTCAACACTATATCCTGCTTGTTCAATATAGTATATTGCAGAATCAAGCTCATAACGATAAGGTTCCAAACTATCATCAAAGCCTATACAAGAATCAGGCATAGGTATAATACCAGGCTGGGTTAAATAGGATAAACCATCAGAAATTTCAGATCTTGGTATAGCATGACTTATAGCTTTACGAATCAACCTAGCTGCTTCAGGAGTTCCAACAGGGGTTAATTCTCCAGTACCAATAACTGGGTGCTTTAAGTTAATAGCTATTTCTTCATGAGCGAGTTCTTTCACTAAATAACAATCATAACTTTCAAAACCAAAAAAAGCACATGGGAGAGGTTCAAAGTGGTAATCCATGATATCGATATGGCCTGCGAGTAATTCTGAATGAACAAAATCAGTGTTGGAGAAAGGAATAAAATATAATTCATCTAATAGTGGCTGTATTCCCCCAGAAGCAGTAAGATTGTTCCAGTAAGGATTAGGAAGAAGCTTAACTGAACAGTTAACTGAATCATATACATCCAACATGAAAGGACCACAAGATTTGACCAATGTATCAAGTACATTCCCTGTTAATGGAATTTCATTAAAAATGTTATATCCATGAGCTGCGATGGCTGGTTCAACAATACTCTTATCCACAATACTATAAGACAGCAAACTGTGTGCAAAAGTGTATACTCGAGTTAGATTGAAGTTCAGAGTATATGGATTAACAATTTCAATTGAATCATTGGTTGTAAACCACTTTGTTAGATGATCATAATTCGATGAATGAACAGCAGGAGTCATATATAATTCATAAGAGTACTTTACATCTTCAGCAAGAACTGGGCTTCCATCACTGAATTTAGCATTTGGATCGATTGTAACTGTTAAGTTCTTATAATCAGAACTATAAACAGCATCTGTTGCAATAACAGGTTCCCACTCATGGTTATGCTGAGCTCTTTGATACAAAGATCCATAGACACATTGCATCCACTGAGCGTCATAGAATGTCTTTTGAACAAAAATATTTGGTTCTGTGAGCTTTTCAGGAATAGCATATTTGATGACACTATCATAATAACCTCTCCAATTTTCAGCACGATGATTGGAAATTGATAGTAAGAACCAATCAATATAACTACTATTGATAGAATACGCGAAGAGAAATATTGGATAGACAATACATATTGAAGGCAAGTCTTCATAGAGTATTTTTTGCAGGTCATGAGAATATTTATTGCGTAAAATTGGATCAAATTCTGTCAAATATTTATCTAATTTAGCATCAAATGTGGGATTATTATATTGGTAGAAATTGTTTCCACTAGGATATAAACATCGACTGCTATAAAGATCTGTAGGATCCCAATCAAGATCCCAAGACCACCTAACGAAGAGCAAATCATAACCACCCTCAGCATATGTTGGAATATAATCATAATCGATTAATGGATAAGAATAAGTTCGCGGAGCAATGTTATCCCAAGTAGTTGATTCATGTAATCTTACTCCAATCCCTATTTTTGAAAACTGTTCTTGGATCAACATAATCCATTGATTTCTTTCAGGGTCTGTGTTTGGTGAAAGTAAATCAATGTAAAATGCGATATTTACACTTGCTTCAACTGGTTTCAAAAAGTATGGAGAACTAAAAAACAAAATTAAAAACAAAACGCCAATTTTTTTATTCATGATTGATTTCCTTTTTATTTCTCAACTAGAACATTAAAAATCATCAATTTTAAAGATTCTGGAAGCAGTTTAGTAATATAATTAAGAAATAGTGCTAACTTTAAGAAAACACAAATATTCTAAGTTGTTATCATGAAATTAAAAAAATTATAACTTTACAAAAAAGAAAAAAAAGAGATAAAAATCATCTCAAATTTCTTTTTCGTAACTAATTTAATCCTATGATCTCTCCTTCTTCAGTGTAGTCCATTTTGTTAGCAGCTGGAACAGGAGGTAAGCCAGGGAGCAAGAACATGCTTCCACAAACAGGAACAATAAAACGAGCACCTGTATAAAGATGAACTTCGTCTACATTTAGAGTCCAGCCTTTGGGAGCACCCATTAAACCAATTTTATCAGAAAGACTTAGTTGGGTCTTAGCCATACACATTGGGAAGTCAGCAAAACCTAGTTTTTCAATGGATGCAATTTCCTGTAAAGCTCGAGGTGTGTATTCAACTTCTTCTGCACCATAAACTTTCTTAGCGATTTTCTCAATTTTAACCTTAATAGGATCAGAGAATTCGTAGACGAATTCAACATTGCCTTTACCCTTTTCAATTGCTTCTAAGACTGCTTCAGCTAAAGCGATACCACCTTCACCACCTTTTATGAAAACTTCACTTTCAGCAGCAGTAACGCCAAGAGATTCACATTTGTTTTTGATCCATGCCATCTCTTCATCATTGTCAAATGGGAAGCGGTTAATAGCAACAACAGGAGGGATATTGAAGACATTGAGCATATTATCGAGATGTTTTTCAACATTTTCGAAACCTTTAGCAAGAGCATCTAGGTTTTTGATTTTAGCTTCATCAAGGTCTTTGATACCACCATGGAGCTTAAGAGCTCTTGCAGTAACAACAAGAACAACAGCGTTAGGTAAGGTATCATATTGGCGAGCAACAATGTCGACGAATTTTTCGAAACCTAAGTCAGCAGCGAAACCACCTTCAGTAATGGTATAGTCAACGAGTTTGAGAGCAAGCTTAGTGCCGATGATAGAAGAGTTACCATGGGCTATGTTAGCAAAGTAATTCGAAGTGAAAGTTTAAAGAATGTGTTGTATAATCATTTAATCACAAATTATTCAGATGTGTGATTTCTATGCTTGGAATATCTTCCCAAAAGGATGAAGTAAAAGATATAAGTGAATATGCTTTTCAAGCACTTTTTGACATGATAACACTAAA
>DAOVRE010000026.1 GCA_030628305.1 Candidatus Heimdallarchaeota archaeon
AGGAGTGATTTTGAGAGGATTAAGTAGCGAGATTATTCTAGTTCGTTCCGATACTAAAGAAAAAGATTATTCCATTCAAGCAAGATGGATGGATCTGTGGTGCAAAGCTTATCTTCTTACCTTGAAGAAACAAATACCACCTAAGGGAAAGAAGGTAAATGGGGATTTAAAATTACTAGGTCTACAACCATATGTTCATAGAAATTTTCTTACAATTGTATTTAATGGTATTTTAGAAAATAAAAAAGAGAAGATATATGTGGAGATTGAAAAATCAAAATTCATCATAGACCTTGTTCCCATAGAAGAATTTTGGTTCCAGCTCAAACAAGAAAATCAGAATTTGATTGATGGATTACTCAAATCTAAAGTTATTATGGTTAGTAATGGTGTTCTTCAACAAAATGGGAATCTTGTTTTAACAGATCATAAACTCACAACAGAAACGTTTGATATTTTAGATGTTGTACAAAAATCAGCTGACAAAAATCCCTTGCTTATCTCGAAAATTCAAGCTATAGATAGGCATCCAATTCATTTTAAACTTCCTTGTATCATAGAATCAGAGGAGATAAAGAATCAAACAGTTAAGGTAGGAGACAAAGAAATCCCAATTCGTTTTGAACTTCAACCCACGAAGAAAGTACAAAGACCAGTTACGAATAAAAATATGTTAATGGAATTAAGATTTGATAACGGTTGGTTTTTCAAACCTTTAACCTCCATAGGGGCGAGTAATGTGTTTTTGGGACAAATATCCGAAAAAATCAGTACTGAAACCCCTATTTATTCCATATTAAAAGAAAGAAGCAGCAAAATCCTGAGAGATAAAAAATGAGCGAGACAAAATTGAACCCCAATATAAGAGCTTTAACCCATTGGCACTCCCTTCTTGGGTCTTTAGGGTCTAAATCACCATTGCAGAAACAAATGTCAGATCTTTCAAAGAAAAACAATTTGCCTGAGGATTTTATGAATTCTCAACAATCTTTGGAGAACCTGAAAAAGCAATTTCCTGATCAGTTGAAAGATAAGGAAGAGACTGAAGACATAGATGAAATAATGGAAGGACAAGAACCTGAGGATCCAACGGATTTAGATGAAGCATCATTAATTAAGGAAATGTTGATGAAATCTAAAAATATTCAAGACCTATTCACTCCAAGTCAGAAAAGCAATGTAAGAGCCGCAGATATGCACGAGTGGAAGAAATCTACTGAGAAATGGAATGAGATGGTTAGAAAAGGCGGAAAAAGTTACGGAAAATTAGGTGGAACTTCAACTGGATCTGGTTTTACAATAAACAAGGAAGATATCGAA
Organism: Candidatus Heimdallarchaeota archaeon; assembly: GCA_030628305.1. The sequence goes on from DAOVRE010000026.1 coordinate 1,321, forward strand.
GATGTTTTCTACCTTCTAGAAGCAAAAATGGTTAAGAAAATGAGTGTGATAGAACTTCTCAAAGACGAGGAGTTGCATAAAACCATTGATCCATCTATACATCTTGTTGAAGAACTACTTTATGAGAAACATAAACTCACTGGTGTTTCTTTAGTACATGCAAAATCACTAATAAGAAAATATGTGCTTAAAGTTGCTGAAGTTCTCAAACACAAGGTTGAGAAAGCTATTCGTAAAATCCCTAACCCCGACATTGTACCTAAAAAGATTTTCAGAAATTTAAACCTTAAACGAACCATCTGGAAGAACCTTCCAAATTGGGAGGAAGAGGAACAACGTCTATTTGTAGACAAACTGATTTATTACAGAGCAGGAAAAAAAACTATTCCAACCAAAATCATTATTGTTGTAGACCAAAGTGGATCAATGGTCGATGCTATGGTTCAATCAGTAATATTGGCTTCAGTATTTTCTGGGCTTCCAAATACAGATATTGAATTATTTGCTTTTGATACTAGAGTTGTTAACCTTACAAAATATGTTACCGACCCTCTTGAAGCTTTGATGCAGACCAGATTAGGAGGAGGAACACACATAAATTTAGCTCTTCTGGAAGCAAAAAAAAGTATTACTGACCCAAAAAACACTGCGTTAGTTCTAATAACTGACTATTACGAGGGTGGAAGCGACGATGTTCTGTTTAATAACATGATTTCAATGAAAGAAGACGGAGTAAAAATCATTTCCCTAGCTAGTATGAATAGAAGAGGTCATGTGTATATGAATACACGATTTGTAAGTAGACTAAAAAGTAATGGTATAAGAACAATACAAGGTAATTTCGATAAATTAATTGACCAACTAAAAAAATACCTCTAATTTATAAGAAGAAAAAGGAAAGAATTAGAGGATAGTTATCTCCTTACTTGTCAGCCAATTAGCATATCTTGGAAAATCAAATTATTTAATCGCTTGCAGGTATTGCAGTTGGACTGCTCTTTTTGGTTCCACCCTGGTTTGAGGATTTCTTTTTGGTTCCACCATAGTTTGGAGATTTCTTTTTGGTTCCACCATAGTTTGGAGATTTCTTTTTGGTTCCACCATAGTTTGGAGATTTCTTTTTAGATCCACCATAGTTTGGAGATTTCTTTTTAGATCCACCATAACTTGAAGATTTCTTTTTAGATCCACCATAACTTGAAGATTTCCTTTTAGATCCGCCATAACTTGAGGATTTCCTTTTGGTTTCACTACTGCTTGAATATTTCTTTTTGGATTTTTCTTTTATTGTAATTTGCTGATTTTCACTGAAATAGAGACTTTGAATTGGTTTTTGCATGAATTTTTCTATTTCTCGAATCATTTTCATTTGGTCATTAGTAACAAGTGATATTGCCTTTCCTTCATTTTCCATTCGAGATGTTCTTCCTATTCTATGGACATATATTTCTGGTCCTTCTCTTGGTATATCAAAATTGAAAATGTGTGTTACATGTGGAATATCTAGTCCTCTTGCTGCAACATTAGTAGCTATCAGGCAATCAATTTTCTCATCTCTGAAATCCCTCAAAACACGTTCTCTTTGGTTTTGTGTTTTATCTCCATGTAATGTACTGAATTTCAAATTGAGACCTTTTTCCTGTATTAAACGCTTTCTAAGTTTGTCGCCCCATCTCCTTGTATTTACAAAAATAATCGAAGATTTGGGTTGTTCCATTTTGAGAAGTGTAACAAAACTAGCATATTTCTGATCAGGTTCTCTAATTTTGTAATAATACTGCTTGCAGTTAGCTACTGTTATATCATCCTTGCTTACATTTAGTTCAACAAGTTTTTCACCTTGACTAAACTGGCGAGCAATCTTTGATATCTGTTTAAGCATTGTTGCTGAAAATAGTAATAACCGAGGAGAGACACCTTTCATTGCATCAAATAGAATATACTTTATATCTGGTAGAAAACCCATATCGAGCATTCTATCTGCTTCATCTAAAACAACAAATCTTACTTTATTTAATGAAATAGCTCTTCTTCTGTAAAGATCCATAAACCTTCCTGGAGTAGCTATAACGATCTGGGCTCCAGCTTTGATCTCTTTTCTTTGTCGGTCGATAGAGACACCTCCATAAACCTCAACAGTTTTCAATTTTCTATACTTGTTTAAGTCAGTAATAACACTATACACTTGTTTGCATAATTCTCTAGTAGGAACTAATACAACTGCCTGAACTGAGCGTTCCTTAGGGCTAATCTGGTTAGTAATAGGAATGGCGAAAGCAAGTGTCTTTCCAGTTCCTGTCTTAGCTTGAGCTAAAATATGTGTTCTACCACCATCAAGAAGTTTAGGAATCGCTTTAATCTGTATTTTAGTTGGAGTTTCAATTCCCATTTCATCTAATGCGCGTTTTATATTATTGTTTATATCTAATTCTTGGAATTTCATTGATACCACTGTCTATAGATTACACTAAAATCAAGTACCAATTCTTTGAAGGCATGATTCTGAGTAATTATTTTGGGCGTTGAAAAAAACTTAAACAAAATAATTACTTATTTCGAAATCTTCCTCAACTACAAGTGTGCATTTGAACAGCATTTTAAAAGACTTCGATTGAACAGATTCTTAGAAAGACTTTCTTTGAAGGTAAAGCAAGTAAATTAAAAAAAAAGGAAATTAATAATGGGAGAGGTCTGCTAAATAAGGATCATCATCTTCTTGCTCGTTATCCTTTTTGTAGGTTACTTGCTCTTTTTCCTTTCTTTGAGGATAATTAACCCTACCACGATCGTTTTTCCTTTCGCTTTCTGTCAAATATAATTTTAGTATGTCTCTATTCATGAATGTTTCAATACGTCTAACCATATTCATCTGTTCACTTTCTACAATTGAAATAGCTTTTCCTACACTTTCCATTCTGGATGTTCTACCAATTCTATGAACATAATTTTCAGCGTTTCCAACAGGCAAATCATAATTAATAATATGAGATACGTGAGGAATATCTAGTCCTCTTGCAGCAACATCAGTAGCAATTAAACAGGTAATTTTGTTCTTCCTGAAATTACTCATGACTATTTCTCTTTGCTTTTGAGTCATGTCTCCTTGGAGAGTATCTATTTTTAATTGAATTCTTCTATCGTTAATGAGCCTTTTCTTCAACATTGCGGCCCATCTTTTTGTATTTACAAAAATGATGCAAGACTTTGGTTTTTCCTTAAGCAGAATTTTAATGAAAGCATTGTACTTCTTCTTAGGGTCATCAACTTCATAGTAATATTGCTTGCATGAAGCAACAGTAAGATCATCCTTGCTGACATCTATTTCAATTAGTTCTTGACCCCAGCTAAAATCAGAAGCGATTTCCTTGATTTCCTCTAATAATGTAGCAGAGAACAATAACAATCTTGGAAATACATCTTTCATAGCGTCAAATAAAATGAAATCGATATCAGGAAGGAATCCCATATCAAGCATCCGATCTGCCTCATCTAGAACTACGAATTTGACTTTCTTGAAAGTTACCGCTTTTCTATGGTATAGATCAATTAGTCTTCCTGGTGTAGCAATTATTATTTGTGCACCAGAACGAATGTTGCGTATTTGTCGATCAATGGAGACACCACCATAGACTTCAACGGCCTTAAGATGTCTATATTTTGTCACGTCACTTATTACGTGATATACTTGTTTACATAATTCTCTTGTTGGAACCATTATCACTGCTTGTACATTGCGTAGTGATGGGTCAAGTTTCTCAGCTAAGGGGATAGAAAATGCTAATGTTTTCCCTGTACCTGTTTTTGCTTGAGCTAAAATGTGACTTTTTTCTCCCTCTATTATTGCAGGGATTGCTTTCTCCTGTATATCAGTTGGAGTATGTATCCCCATTTCTTCTAAAGCTTGTTTTATTTCTTTTTTTATGTTGTAATCTTGAAATTTCATTGGTTTCATCTGTAATTAGTTATGATTCAAAACCAAGTATTATTGTTGCGAATGTTTGATTCTTTTCAATTAATATCATAGTTTCTGAAATGTTGAAAAAACAGAATATTTTTCTTATCTTATCTTCCTCATCTCTGACTATTCTTTTCCCTGATGCTTTAAAAGACTTTGTTATTACAACTGAGAGAAGATTTAGTATGTTCAATGTATTTTTTTTACGGAAATATTTGATATGTTCCTTCTTTTACTATAACTGTATGAAGTTTTCAAATTGTTGAAGATTGTAATGAATTCGGTTGTTGTTTGTATTTTTGTTGCCATTTGTTTTCACCTTAAAAAAAGGGGATTATCCTGAAATAGGATTTCCCCCAAATTTGAAGCTAGCTTGAGCATTTGCTCGTCTAGCACGTCGGGCTCTTTTTAGCCTTTTCAACTCGCTTTCGAGTGCATTTATTTGTTGATCCAAATATTTATCTAGTTCATAACTTTTCATTCATTTCACCTTAGTTTGTTCGACCTTCGCAGGTTAGATTCCAAAAAACCAACAGAAAAAGAAGGAAGCATAAAGGGATCTTTGTATTCCTTGTAGCTTGATAAACTCAATGTCAAGGTCAAGGTTATTTCCTCTAAATCTTCGTAGATCTTTCTTAGCTCGTGGTCAAGCAGTTTTTTTGTTTCGTTTTGCTTCAATTTTTTTTCACCGGGTTTTTGTTTCTTTGTAGGATAATTTCCGACATAGTATTTAAGGGTTGCGCATATGTCGGGTTTTTTCCGACATCTTTAGTGCGCAGAGATTAGGTGAGATTAGCATAACCCGCAGAGAGAGGCAACCAATCGAACGTAATAGAGGTATTGCCGAAAAGAGATAGAGGCAAGATTTGCCTCTATCTCCGACATAAATAGCATAAATAATTAGTTTTAAGCCGTTATATAAGACTTTGAAACGAACTATCGTAGGCTTTACCATAGGACATACATTTATATATGTAGGAAGACAATATACATTAAAGACGAATTAATTACATAAATAGGTGCCGACATGACATCGAAAAAGAATATGACAACCAAAAAAGGTCCAACGGATCAAATAACTAATATTGAGAAACGTCAAGTTAAATCCAGAGCGAGAAGATTTGTTCTTGATCTCTTGGATGCACCACTGGGAGAGGGATTACAAATTTATCAAGAAACAGTTAATGAACTCTACGATGGTAAAGCACGATTAAGGATATGTTTGAAATGTGGAGACATTAACACTACCTCAAAACTTACCAAAGACACTCACAGATGTACTATGGATTTTGAAAAACTAGCAATTCCCTATTTGGTTACTACAAGTTGGTTAAAAATGAGAGAGTTCTTTCTAGGAAAGGGATACTCTGACGCTTTGCGAAAACTAGGAGTTGAACCTGAACCAGTCAAAGAGAGAATTCCAAAGCCCCTTGCGGAAATTGGTGTTGTTGATGAAAAATCTGAGGAAGAGATTACTGAAATCGAACAGATTGTGGAATAATCCATCACCGAACGTATCTACCTCTCTTTTTTTATTCAAGCATAATGGTACGGCTAACTACCAACAATAATTTCTATTCCAACTTAAGGGAGCGGTTCAAATAGGAATTTGTTGAAATAGAAGAGGCGGACACCGTGCCTTTTTTTTGTAAAACTATCAACTGTAGTAATTTTCCCTCATAACGGCTAATTAGTTAATCTTTTATAGAGAATATCTTCATCACACAAAACAGAAATACAATTATTGTAGGAGCATCAAAATGCCCACGAATGTTATTGTTGCAGAAAAAGTAGAATTTGCTCCATTTGATGATATTAAATCAGTTAAAGGCGATATGATTATATCTGAATCTTATCCTAGTTATTTAGTTGATGAATCTAAAATCAGTGGAGGTAACGCAGAATGGTTATTTTTCCCAACGACAGAAAATGAAATTGTTTCCATCATAAACAAGATGAAAGACGAAAACAGCATGATTACAATTTCTGCTGCTCGAACTGGGATAGTAGGTTCAGCTGTTCCTTTTGGTGGAGCCGTTATGTCCTTAGAAAGGATGAATGAGATTATTGGTATTGGTTTCGATGAAGATACACAACGCTGGTTCTTACGATGCCAACCAAGTATATCTCTTGATGAGATAAATGAGTATGTAAAATTCAAAAAATGTGGTCAGAATCAAAGCATCCCACCTGAAAGCGATTGGGCTGAAAAATTCATAGAAGAATGCACAATGTATTATCCAATGGATCCTACAGAAATGACCGCTTCATTAGGTGGTACAATATGTGCTAATGCATCTGGTGCCAGATCTTTCAAATATGGCCCCACAAGAGATTGGGTTCGTCGTATCCGAGTGGTTCTTGGAACTTGTGAGGTTTTAAACATCACTAGAGGTCAATATGCAGCTGAAGATGGTATTTTTATCGTGAAAACAGCTGGAAAAGAGCTTATCATTAAAACACCTTATTATCACATGCCAAAAGCAAAGAATGCTGCAGGGTTATTTACTGAGCCAAACATGGACTTGATTGATTTATTCATTGGATCTGAAGGCATTTTTGGTATAATCACAGAAGCAGATATCTGGATCAAGGAATACAATGCTCAAATATCATGTGTGGGTTTCTTCAAAAAAGAAGAAGATGCTATTGATTTTGTAAGACTTCTTCGAGATGATGAGAATCTATCCCCTGAGTTCATAGAATATTTTGACAATAATGCTTTGAATTTGTTGAGAGATAAACAGGAGGAAGATCCAAAATTCGTGAATATGCCCAACATAGCAAAAGAGGCCAAAACAGCTATATCGTTTGATTTGGCATATTCTGAAGAAGACATGGAGAAAGTATTTACTAAAATAAGTGTGATTCTCCAGGAGTGTAATTCATCACTTGAAGATACATGGTGTGTATATGAAGATAGAGAATTGGATCGTATAAAACATTTCAGACACGCAGTTCCAGAAATAGTCAATAATATCATAGCTGAAAGAAAGAAACAATATCCCTCAATTCACAAACTTGGTACTGACATGTCCGCAGAAGACCAACATCTAAAAGAAATAATGAAATTTTATCATGATTCGCTAAAGGAAGAAGGGCTAGAGTACGTTGTCTGGGGGCACATAGGTGACAATCATGTTCATGTTAACATCCTCCCAAGGAATTTAGAAGAGCTGAAGAAAGGTAAAGAGCTTTATATGAAATTTGCTAAAAAAGCTGTTTCTTATGGTGGTTCTGTTTCAGCTGAACACGGGATTGGAAAAATAAAACATGAATACCTAGAGATAATGTTTGGAGAAGAAGGGATTGAACAAATGAAAGCGATTAAGTGTAAATTCGACCCACATTGTTTAATCAATTGTGGTAATATATTCCCAAGGAGTAGATGTGTATGAAAATCGTAATTCTTGTTAAACAAGTTCCAGAAGCAGATAAAGTAGCGGTTGATCCTGAAACAGGAACACTAATCCGAGAAGGTGTAGATTCTATTCTTAATCCCTACTGCGAATATGCTTTAGATCAAGCTGCTAAATTAAAGCATGAGTATCCAGAATTGAACATTGAAATTACAGCAATCACAATGGGTCCTCCTCAAGCTAAAGCGGTTTTATACCGATGTTTGGAATTAGGAGCCGATAAAGGTTATCTGTTATCTGATAGAAAGTTTGCTGGTTCTGATGTTTGGGCCACATCCACTGCGCTCAAAGAAGGTGTTGTACACATAGAACCTGATTTTGATTTAATACTTGCAGGAAAACAAGCTATTGATGGTGATACAGCACAAGTTCCTGCAGAAACAGCTGAACAGTTAGGCATTCCTCAAATCACCTATGGGGTAGATGTGAAAATCAATGGAAAAAGAGTAGAGGTCAAACGCGAGATAGAAACTGGTTACCAAGTTCTTTCTGTAAAAATGCCTGCATTAGTAACAATGAGTAAAGGGTCTAATATTCGTAGAGTGCCATCTATGCAACAGGTATTAGATTCAAGAAGTAAACCCATTGAAACTTTTTCAGCAGATGACATGAACATTGATGAAAATAAAATAGGACTAAAAGCTTCCCCCACTCAAGTAGACAAAATATTTGCGCCACCAGTTAAAACTGGGGGAGAGATAGTTGATGGGAAAGACCCTAAAGTTGCTGCTCAGAAACTTCTAGACTATTTAGTAGAAAATAATTTTATTAAAAGGTGAAAAATATGTTGGAAGTAAATATAGAAGCGTGTACAGGTTGTAAAGTTTGTGAAAGGGTTTGTCCTTTTGGTGCAATTGTAGTTGTTCCAGAAACAAAAAAGGCTAAAGTTCTTGATAATTGTACTCTTTGTGGGGCATGTGTAAGTGCGTGTAATTTCGAAGCATTGAGTATTGAAAGAAAAGCAGTTTCTGAAGAAGAATTAGCTAAATTCAACAAAGTTTTTGTCTGGGGAGAATGGGAGAAAAAAGATGGAAAGATTGTAATCAAAAATGTTGCTTTAGAATTACTAGGTAAGGGTAAAGAACTTGCAGATAAACTCGGTGAATCACTTGCAATTCTTTTACTTGGTAAAGATGTTGAACATCTAGCACAGACTCTTATCCACCATGGAGCAGATATTGTTTATCTATGTGAACATGAGCTACTGGAAGAGTACTCAACTGATGGGTATGCAACAGTTATTTCATCTGTCATTGCATCAGAAAAACCTTCTGTGGTCCTATATGGCGCAACACCTAATGGTCGTGATTTAGCTCCAAGGATAGCAGCAAGACTAGCATTGGGTTTAACAGCTGATTGTACTGGTTTAGATATTAATGAAAACAGACAGTTGCTTCAAACACGTCCAGCTTTTGGAGGTAACATTATGGCATCTATTCTGTCACCTTACACAAGACCACAAATGTCGTCAGTAAGACCAAACGTGTTTCCAAAACCAGATCCAGATGAGAACAAAACTGGAGAAATAAAAAGAGTTGATGTAAATCTCAAACCATATAGTATAAGGACTAAAATCATAGAGGAAATCACATCCCAAGATGAAGGTATCAACATCGAAGAATCTAAAATTCTTGTTTCAGTAGGTCGTGGAATTGGAAACAAAGAAAATCTCAAGAATATTGAAAATCTTGCCAAGGAATTAGATGGAACTGTTTCTGGCTCAAGAGCTCTTGTTGATTTGGGTTGGTTACCACATCCACAGCAAGTAGGTCAATCAGGAAAAACTGTCGCCCCAACACTATATATTGCATTTGGGATTTCAGGAGCAATTCAACATCTTGTAGGAATGTCTTCATCTGATACCATTATAGCAGTAAATAATGATGCTGATGCACCAATTTTCAAGGTTGCAGATTTTGGAATAGTTGGGGATATGCACGAGATTATTCTTGAATTCATTAAACTCTTGAAAGAGCATAAACAAAGGAATTAAGGATGTACACTTAATTCTCCCTATTCTTCTATTTTTAGTATTCTCCAAAGGTTTATATTATTTAAAAAGCGATTATATAATTACAAGCATTCTTTGTTTAAGAATCAGCTTAGGTGAGAAAAGATGAGAAATTCTAAAAAAATGATTTTACTAGGAGTATTCTTCTCCTTAATTATTCTTAGTTCTTTGAACTCAAACAACATAGTAAGAGGTCAAGAATATAGTTATTCATTACTATTAGTCCCTGATGTCACTTATGAATGGAGCGTAACTACACTTAGTGTGGTTGGTTCAGCAAGTACATCATTTTTGGATTACGGAGATGATACGATTAGTCAAGGAGACACGTTATCAGCAAAGATACTGTTAGATGTAAATGAAACAGTAATAGGAGATCCGCTTCAACTGTTAAACATTTCAAATGTATGGGTTGAATTTTATCTTAACGCACGTTATGAAACTTGGTCAAACTTGCCAGAGGCGGTCTAACCGTCGTTTAGGTGGGTCCCCTCACGTGCGGTGAGGGGAAGAGGATTATAAAGAAGGAAGGAGCGTACCGGACAGAGAAGCGATATTGTGCGCAGCATTAGTATGAGTGTTAACTTTTCGTCCACATTTGGTGCAAGGAGCATGATCATAC